>JANNUY010001177.1:0-10303 GCA_031414155.1 Acidobacteriota bacterium | reverse complement strand
GCCACGCGCGCAACTCATCGAGCGATTCGACCAGCGGAAAGAACACCCACTCGCCGCGACACAGATAAGGCACGTGCGGCTTGCGCGCGACGATGCGAATGTTACGGGATGAAGGACATTGCCCTATGCTTTGCAAATAGCTGCGCGTCGCAGGCACTTCGAGCGGATGGTTTGAAAGAAACTCGCGCAACTGATGATTGCCTTGCACGAAAGCCGCCAGCCACAGCGCGACGATTACCATCACCGGCAAGGCAATGAGCGCCGCGTGTTTTCCCCCAGCGCGTTGGCTGAATGATTGTTGTTGCATCCATTCATAGCCTCGCATTACCGCATAAGCCGCCAGCCCCGCGCCCAGCGTCATCACAAAAAAGTAATAGCGAGTTTCCCAATGATTCAACGCCATCAGCAACAGATAAATGACGGCTGCGACTTCAAGCATCAACGCAGCGCGCGCGCGCCGGTCAAACCACACTAATACCGCGCCTAACAGCGCCAACCAAGCCAGCCAACGATTGAGCAAGCCTTCTCGCACCACGTTGCGCAAACTATCCCACAAGTTTGCCGGATAGCTTTTCAGCAAACGCGCCGGATCGTAACGCAGCACTTCGCCGAACGAATGAAAGCGTTGCGCCATCGCCCGCGTAGCGTCTTGATTCGTCTTGCCCTTAACCAGTTCGGGAAAAAACTCAGTAGCGATGTTCAGATAATTCGCGTTGTAAAACGGCGAGCCGAAATGCCGCGCGTTCGCAATCAACCACGGCGACGCGACCAATAAAAACAGGCCGAGAAAAATCACGGCGTAACGCAACCGCTCGCGCCACGCCAGTTGAAACACATCCAGCCACACGATGCCGCACAAGCCCGTCGCCAGCAGAAACAGTCCGTTGTAGCGCGTCACATACGCCGCGCCTGCCAATGCGCCCGCCAACAAACTGCGCGTCAAAGCGTGCTGCCGGTCATTGGTCAACACGACCAACGTAGCCAAACACAGCAGCAAAAAGAAAACATCCGTCGTCGCGCTGATTGAGAAGGATAGGAACTCTCCGCTCACGATGGCGAAACCTTGCGCAGCCAGGCCGACCCACGGATTGAAGACTTGCGCAAACAGCCGATAAATCAGCCAGCCGCAAGCTATCGCACACAATACTGACAACCATTTGCCGACGGTAAACAGATCGTCACTGTGTCCGGTCAACTTGGCGACAAACGTCACCACCGCCGGATAGCCCGGCCCTTGAAAGGTATTCGCCGGAAATTGCCCGTTCGCTAACCGCTCCGCATCGGGCGCGTAGTAATGATAAAAATCCGTCTCGGTCGTATACGTGCCGAACGGATGCTGGCGCGCCGCCATCAGCAGAAAACTCAACTGCGCCAGACCAAGCAATATCGGCCACCAGTGCTTCCCACGATTCATAGTGTTCTCTCGGTACGCTCTTCGCCTTTGTTTTCCTTACTGAAGCAAGCAAGATGTAAGACGAAACGGATGCTAACGCAACACGCGCCCGTTCGCCCAACCTGAGTAAACCTGTGAGGATTCGCCCTATGACCAAACGTGATTACGATGTCGTTTTATATGGAGCCAGCGGCTTCACCGGCCAACAAACCGTCGCCTATTTCGCCCAACACGCGCCGCCTGCTTTGCGCTGGGCCATTGCCGGACGCAACCGCGATAAGCTCGAAGCCGTACAAAAATCTCTCAACACGCAAGCCAACATCCTAATCGCTGACAGTCAGGATCAGGCCGCGCTCGACGTTATTGCCGCGCGTACTCGTGTGATGCTCACGACTGCCGGGCCTTATGCGCTTTACGGTAGCGGACTCGTTGCCGCGTGCGTGCGTCATCAAACTCACTACGTAGACATCACCGGCGAAACCGTTTGGGTGCGCGAGTTGATTGATCGCCATCACGCGCAAGCCGCGGAAGACGGCACGCGCATCATTCCGTTTTGCGGCTTCGATTCAGTGCCGTCAGATTTGGGCGCTTACCTGATGGCGCGCCACATTCAAACCAAACTCGGCGCGCAATGCCGCGAGGTCAAAGCCTATTTTCAAATGGCGGGCGGCGTGAATGGCGGCACACTGGCGACAGCGTTTAACCTTTACGAAAGCGGTCAGGCCAAGCAAGCGCGCAATCCTTTTTTGCTGAATCCACAACCTGAGATTTCGCGCGAAACCGTGCAACAAAATCAAGACCCGACCTCGGCGCGTTACGACGCAGGCATTGGCGCATGGGCAGCGCCGTTTGTGATGGGGCGGATCAATACGCGCGTCGTACGCCGCAGCCACGCGCTGTTGAGCGAACTTAATCAGGGTTACGGCGCAGACTTTCGCTATCAAGAGTTCATGAAATTCGGCGGCGGCGCGTTGGGCTGGATGCCTGCGGTTGGGATGGCTGCGGGCGGTTCGTTATTTGAACTCGCGCTGGCTTCACCGCTGCGCCCGTTGCTGAAAGCCGCGCTGCCCGCGCCCGGTGCTGGCCCATCTGAAAAAACGATGAACGAGGGCTGGTTTCGTTGCGAATTGCTCGGGCTTGCAGACAATGGACAGCAAGTGCGCGGCGTAATCAAAGACCACGGCGATCCGGGCAATCGGGCGACGGTCAAGTTTTTATGCGAGTCGGCGCTGTGTCTGGCGCTGCAAGAAAGCGAATTGCCCGGCGGCCACGAACGCGGCGGCGTGCTGACTCCGGCCACGGCGTTGGGCGAAGTGCTGGCAGAACGATTGCGGCAAGCAGGCATGATCATTGAGGTTGGAGAGGTTAGCTAGCTGGTGTAGCGATGTTTGGGTTGCTGAGAAAGATGCTATGAGAAATTTTTGTTTGTGCTTGCTGTTATTCGCCGGAGTTGCGGTAAATGCCTTCGCGCAGGAAATGCCCAAAGATGCCGGACGCTTTCGCCAGCCCGATCTGGTCGAACTCATCAAGCTCGACGCGACGATCAAGCTCGACATTCGTTATGCCACGGCGAATAACTTCGTCGGCAAGCCGGTTTATCAGGAAGCGCGGGCTTTCTTGCAACGTCCGGCGGCTGAGGCGCTGGTGCGGGCACAGCGCAAACTCAAGGCGCAAGGGTATGGCTTGTTGATATTTGACGGTTATCGTCCGTGGGCGATTACGAAACTGTTTTGGGACATCACGCCGCCTGAGAAACACAACTTTGTCGCCAATCCCGCCAAAGGTTCAAAACACAATCGCGGCTGTGCCGTAGACCTTAGCCTTTACGATTTGAAAACGAGCAGGGAAGTCGCAATGCCGGGCGCTTATGACGAGATGACGGAGCGTTCTTATCCGACTTACAAAGGCGGCACTAACGAACAGCGGCAAGGGCGCGGTGTGTTACGCCGCGTGATGGAAGCCGAAGGCTTTCGCGTCAACGATTATGAATGGTGGCATTTCGATTACCGCGATTGGCCGAAGTATCCGATTTTGAATCTTAGCTTCGCGCAACTTGATCAAGCGGCGGCGCGGCGTTAGGTGTCCGTAGCCCGACCGGAAGAGAGGGCTGCCTCGGCGACACGCCCTTCGGCAGACAAGTAAGCAACGTCAAGGTAGCCCTCCCTCACGGTCGGGCTACGGACACCTAACATTAAAGCCGAGAAAACTGATTGCCTGCCTCAGCACCCGATGCTAAGATGCGCCACGTCGTAAACGAACGGTGCAAGAAAGTTTCCGACAATCCCCAAAAACAACACAAACAAAGGCTTTCTGGTGAACTCACATTCATCATGCCGCTTGCCCAGTTCGGTAAGAAAGCCTCCGTCCCCGCGACAAACTACTACACAGGACGCGCAGCAACAGCCCCGCGAGCTAAATGTCTAAACCAGACGGTTGCGCCCGCCGCTTGCCGCAAGAAAATCCGACCTTTGAAAGTTTGCCCCTGCTTCTCACATCAGGAAGCTCTACCGTAATCTCGGTTCGGTGATTTTTTAATTCGACTTATTTGGAGGGAACCATTATGACCCACTTTAACTATGCACGCCTCGCTTCGGCGCTGGCCTTCCTCACACTGCTTTCAACCATGTTTGCTTCGTCTGCGTTCGCGCAGCTTCCTACGCCCGTCAACAGCGTGATGAGCGACATCAAGCCCGGCAGCGTGCTGTTTTTTCCGAAATACACCAGCAATCCTTCGTCGCCGCAATCGGGCGACACGCAAATTAACATCACCAATACGAGTGCCACGGTTGGCGTTTCGCTGCACTTGTTTGCGGTGGATGGCAGCACATGTTCTGTTGCCGACTCGTTCGTCGGCTTGACGCCCAACCAAACTGCCAGCTTTCTGGTGAGCGATTTCGATCCGGGCGTGACTGGCTATATGGTGGCGCTTGTCGTCGGTAATGACGGCCCATCGCAATCCAACTTTCTAATTGGCAGCGAATACATACGCGAATCGGATGGTCGTTCGGCGTTCCTGCCCGCTTATACGGTTGCCAGAATTTCCAATGTGCCTTCCGTGGTGGATGCAAACGGCAACGCGATTCTGGCCTTTAACGGCACTGAATATGAGCGCCTGCCGAACGTGCTGGCGCTGGATAGTTTCAATAGCCAGACGACTGACAGCACGCAGGTGAACATACTGTCGCCGGGCAACAACCTGATTAACGGCGATTCACCGGGCAGCAATGCGTTATTCACGTTGGTTTATGATGACGCTGAACACGCTTATTCAAGCAATGTGCGCGTCGTTTGTTACAACACATTCAATCTTTCGACGCTGCGCGTAACGAATGGGTTGAACTCCGTCGTGCCTGCCGGACGCACCGGTTGGATTCGTTTCAGCACCACCAGTCGTCCGATTATGGGCGCGATGTTGAACCGCGGCCCCGTTTTCACCGGCGGACACAACCTGCATATTTTGGGCGTGATGAATAGCTATTCGATCACCGTGCCGAATTTCTAAGGCAGGCCGAATCGCATAAAACAAATCAACGGGCAGTTGCAAGCGAAGCAACTGCCCGTTGTCTTTTATAGTGACGGGATGGTGACGGGCTGATGACAAATTGTGCGCGGGGCTGTTACTCTCCGCGCTGTAGTTTTCATCCATTACTGATCAGGTCACTCATCACGAAACCCTTATGACCGTAGCGCGACGATTCATCATCTCCGGCCTGGTGCAAGGCGTAGGCTATCGCTATTTCGTATTGCGAGCCGCCGCGCGCCATCAGGTGTTTGGCACGGTACGCAACCTGCCTGACGAGCGCGTAGAAGTTTTCGCTGAGGGCGACCGCGAAACGATGGATGAATTCAAAAACGATCTCGCCACTGGGCCGACGATGGCCGAAGTCACCGAGATCGAAGAAACCGATGTCGAAGTCACCGGACGCTTTCGTGAATTTCGGATAGATCATTAACCCATAAGGAACCACACAACTGCTATGGCAATAGACGCCACCCTTGAACTCGAACTCAAAAGCCTGATCCGCGAAGTCCCCGACTTTCCCAAGCCGGGCATTCTTTTTTATGACATTACGACGTTGCTGAAAGATGCGACGGGCTTGCAAAAAGTGCTGAACGCGCTCACCGCGCAATACGCCGGGCAAAAGATAGACACCGTCATCGGCGTTGAATCGCGCGGCTTTATTTTTGCGCCTTATCTTGCCACGCAACTCGGCGCAGGCTTCGTGCCGGTGCGCAAACCTAAAAAGCTGCCCGCTGAAAAAGCGAGCATTAGTTACGCGTTGGAATACGGAACCGATACGCTCGAAATTCACCGTGACGCGGTTCAGCCCGGCCACAACGTGATTATCGTGGACGACCTGCTCGCCACCGGCGGTACGGCCAAAGCCGTGACTGAGCTTGTCGAGCAACTCGGGGGTAAAGTCGCAGGCTTGTCTTTTGTCGTAGAGCTTGGGTTCCTGCCAGGGCGCGCGAAGCTCGCGGGCTATGACGTGACTTCACTGCTGCGTTATGACGCTTAAACGATGAGCTTGCGTCCTGCCATTTTTCTTGACCGCGACGGCACGCTGAACGAAGAGCGCGGTTACATCACCGAGTCATCGCAATTCAGTTTGTATCCTTACGCGGCAGAAGCCGTTCGCCTCATCAACGTTACGGGCTGGCTGGCGGTCGTGATTACCAATCAAGCCGGCATCGCGCGCGGTTTGTATACGGAAGACTTTTTGCACGAACTGCATCGTGCGATGCAAACGCAACTCGAACAGGAAGGCGCGCGGCTCGACGGCGTTTATTACTGCCCGCACCTGATGCCGGAACGGTTCGCGCCGGATGAGCACGTCGAGAGTTTGTCGGGTTATCGCATCGCGTGCGAATGCCGCAAACCCAAGCCGGGCTTGCTTGAACGCGCGGCGCGCGAGTTGGCGATTGACCTCGCGGCGAGTTACGTCATCGGTGATCGTTACGGCGACATTGAAGCCGGTCACGCCGTCGGCGCGCGCGGCGTGCTGTTAGAAACCGGGCACGGCGCTAACGAATTCGCGCAACGCCACGAATGGCCGCGTCCGCCGGAATTCACGGCGGAAAATTTGCTCGAAGCGGTCAAAACTATTTTGCGCTGACACTTATGACTGAAGTCATTTTCAAGTTATTTTTGGTTTTGTTATTGGTCATTGCGAACGGCTTTTTCGTCGCAGTGGAATTCGCGCTGGTCAGCGTGCGGCGTTCGCGCATCGAGTCGCTGGCGGCGAACGGCAAGCTGGGCGCGCGTTCGGTGTTGCGTGCGTTAGATCATCTTGACGAAATGCTGTCAGCCAGTCAGTTCGGCATCACGATTGCGAGTTTGGCGTTAGGCGCGGTCGGCGAATCTACCTTAGGGCACTTGCTCGAACCGCTATTCGTGCGCGTCATGCCCGCGAGTGCCGCGCCGTGGATAGCGCATTCCATTGCCATCGCCATTGCGCTGGCGGTCATCACTTATTTACACCTCGTCTTGGGCGAATACGCGCCGAAAGCCTTTGCCATTGAGAAAGCCGAAGCCATTGCGATGGCGACGGCGCGTTCGATGGAAATTTTTTATAAAACCTTCAAGCCGTTCATCTGGTTCATCAACGTCTCAGGCACCAAGTTTCTCAAGCTGTTTGGCGTCAACTTTCGCCCCGGCCATCACGCGGCTTACACCGAAGACGAGATTCGCTATCTCATCAAGACCAGTCACGAATCAGGCCACTTGCAGCGCGAAGAGAAAGATATGATTTACAACGTGTTTGAGTTCTCTGAACTCACCGCGCGCCAAATCATGATTCCGCGCACCGAAGTCACCACGCTTGAAGACTCCGCCACTTTTGAAGAAGTCGTGAAAGAGTTTCAGTCAACGGGTTATTCGCGCCTGCCGATTTATCACGACAGCTTCGACGACATCGTAGGCATTCTGCACGGCAAGGACGTGATGCCTTATTTGCTCGATAAAAAACTGGTGAATACGTTTGAGATGGCGAAGGCCATGCGTCCGCCCGCCTTCATTCCCGACACGATGAAGCTGGCCGACGTGTTGCAACAGATGAAGCGCGACCGCATTCATTTGGCCGTCGTGATTGACGAACACAGCGGCGTCGAAGGCATTCTCACGCTCGAAGATTTGCTGGAAGAACTCGTCGGCGAAATCGAAGACGAACACGACGACGCGCTGACTGAACAAATGAAAGAGCAAAGCGACGGCGTCTTCACGATTGACGGCAGCTTGCCCGTTCACGAAGCCAATCGGAAGTTCAATCTGAACTTGCCCGAAGCGAGTGATTACACGACGGTGGCGGGCTTCTTGCTCTGGCGCGCGGGGCGCATGCTTTCCGCACAAGACGTGATCGAACATGAAAACCTGCGCTTCACGATTGAAACGGTCATACGCCGCCGCATCGCCCGCGTCAAAATGGAGCGCATCGCGCCCACGGAAACCGACGAATCGTATCTAACTGTTGTTGACCTTTAGGCCATTGTTGACCTTTAGGCGAATGACAGAAAAATGGGGGGCAGAAAAATTATCTTTCTGTCCCCATTTTTCTGTCAGTTGTTTGCTACTCGCCTAATACAAAATTCTTTCCAAAAACAGCCCCGATGGCGGAGCCGTTACCCGCGCGGGCTCAAGCGAAGTTTTGGCCTTGGGGTTGTTCAGCAAGGTTTCAAATTCAGCGACCGACACTTTGCCGCGCCCCACTTCCACTAAAGAACCGACCACGCGCCGCACCATCTTCCACAAAAAATGCGAAGCCGTCAGGTGAAATAAAATCAGGTGATCGGCTTCTTCAAACGCGGCTTCCCGAATCACGACGATGGTGGATTGCTCGTCACGCTTGGCGTCGTGTTCGCAGAAGGCTGCGAAATCGTGGCGGCCTACTAACAGGCTCGCGGCTTGATTCATCGCGGCGAGATTCAAACGGTCTTTGATCCACCAAACGTGTTTCTTGTTAAACGCCGTCCGGCGCGTAGAGATTTGATAAAGATAGCTGCGGCTCACCGCATCGTGCCGCGCGTGAAAGCGTTCTGAGGCTTCTTCGACCGCGATCACGTTTATGTCGGAAGGCAGCCGATCATTCAGCGCGTAAACCAGTTCCTGCGGACGCGGCAACTGTTTCGGACGGCCTCCGCGCGGCGACAGGCGCAGGTGCGCAACTTGCGCGAGCGCGTGAACTCCGGCATCGGTGCGGCCTGCGCCGCCGAGTTCGATGGAGCGTTGAAAATAATCTTCCGCCGCTTTGCGAATTTCGCCCGCAATGGTTTTCGCGTTGGCTTGATCCTGCCAGCCGCTGTAACGCGTCCCGTCATATTCGAGCGTCAGTTTCCAGGTTTTCATGAATTAGTTTTGAAATTGAGTTTTAGCAGCGCATCTTCGATTTCCCGCTCCAGCGTAGTGCCGCGCGCCGCGCTGCGTTCCTTCTCGTTGAGCAGCACTTTGAATTCCTGATTAGCAACGGCTACGTCTTGCAGCAATTCATCGAAATGGATTTGCAATTCATCGGGCCGGCATTTGACGACGATGCCGCGTTCGTCAATGCGCGCTGGGACGAGGCGACGATCTTCGCGCAACCGTCGCGCGCGCCGCACTTGCTCAAAGACGTGAATCCACTCTTCGCTCGGCTGGTCTGAGAGCGTGAAATAAAACGACGCAATCAATTTATAGTCGGTCGTCAACATCGGGCCGGTCTTGCCGCGATTGCAACCTGTGATCGTGATGTCAGCCGCTTCGTGATTTGTCATAGTTACCCTCAGATGTCTATGCCCCCATACGATTCGCCCTTGGGTTTGGGTTTAACCAAAATCGCATGCTCGCGTTCGCGTTCGCGCGTGTTGGTATCGTTGAAATACTTTTGCCATTCCGCCGGAGCGTCAATCGTTTCGCCGCCGTGTTGCGTGAGCCGTTGGCGCACCTGACACAAGACCGGCGTATTGATCGCAACGCCTGAAACGATGACCTGGCCTTTGGTGAGCGCGGGCAATTCGTCGAGCAAGCGGCGGCCTGCGCCTTCGACCGACGAAGCAATCGTTTGCTGATCTATCGGATTGACGATGCGCATGATGAATTGCGTCATGCATTGTGAGAGTACGTCTTGATCGAGTTTGCCCGGTCGTTGCGTGATGAGGCCGATGCCTACGCCAAACTTGCGGCCTTCTGACAAAATGGTTTTGAGGATGTTGGTTGAAACCACTTGCGCGCCGTGGGGCGCGTAACGATGCGCTTCTTCGAGCAGTACGAAAACCGGATAAGGCAACGCTTCTTCATTGGCCGCCATCGTGCCGCGTACCGTGCCCATTCGCGCTTTATTGGTGCGGCGCAGCAGAGTTCCGACGATGACTTGTTGTTCGGTTTCTTCGATGTCAGAGAGTTGCAGCACCGTGCATTGGCCGGGCTTGAACATCTCAGGCAGCGGAATGTGTTCGTGGTCAGAGAAGATGCGGCTTTGCTCGAAGCGCCGTTTCAGTCGCCATTCCAATCCGTCAATCGTACTCACATTGCCGCCGCCTGATTTTTCGTCGCCGTATTTCTGTTGCAGCACTTCATCCAGCAAATCGTGAAAGCCCCACTGACCGTCGCGTTTGGTGTTGAGCAAGGCTTTGTAAGCCTGACTCAGAAACGTGCGCATCTTCTCGGTCATTTCGGGCAACAGATAAACGATGTCGGCTTCGGTCAGGCTCGACATTCGCACCTTGATGCGGTCGGGCGTGAAGATTTTGATTTCAGGCGCGTAACCCGCAGCCTTGAATTGAGGATGCGCGTGCAGTGCTTGCAGTGTGTGGTATTCGCCGTGCGGGTCTACGATCAAGACGGCGGCGCGGTTGTGCGGCTTGAGCAACTCTTCGATCAGCACGCCCGCTGTATAGCTTTTGCCCGCGCCCGTACTCGCCAAGATCGCCAGATGCGTC
>JANNUY010001176.1:0-4826 GCA_031414155.1 Acidobacteriota bacterium | reverse complement strand
CGAGAGAATGTTTTTCGATGACAGCATTAACTCGGTGGCCTCGATTTGGGCTTCGGGCGAGAGCGGCACGTGTACTGCCATCTGGTCGCCGTCGAAGTCGGCGTTGAACGCCGTGCAAGTCAACGGATGCAGCTTGATCGCCTTGCCTTCGACGAGTACGGGTTGAAACGCCTGAATGCCCAAACGGTGAAGCGTAGGAGCACGGTTCAACAAGATCGGATGGTCTTGAATCACCTTGTCGAGAATATCCCACACGACCTCGTCCTGATTCTCTACGAGTTCTTTAGCTTGCTTGATCGTCGCAGCGTGGCCTTCTGATTCGAGCCGGTTGTAAATGAACGGCTTGAACAGTTCGAGCGCCATCTTCTTCGGTAAGCCGCATTGATGCAGCTTCAACTCAGGGCCGACGACGATGACCGAACGACCTGAATAATCTACGCGCTTACCCAGCAGGTTTTGGCGAAAGCGGCCTTGCTTGCCTTTCAATGTGTCAGACAGCGATTTGAGCGGGCGATTGTTCACCCCGCGCAGCACGCGACCACGGCGTCCGTTGTCGAACAGCGCGTCTACGGCTTCCTGCAACATACGCTTCTCGTTGCGCACGATAACTTCGGGCGCTTTGAGTTCGATCAATTTAGACAGACGGTTGTTACGGTTGATAACGCGGCGATAAAGGTCGTTCAAATCCGACGTAGCGAACCGTCCGCCATCGAGCGGAACCAACGGACGCAGTTCAGGCGGAATGACGGGCAACACGTCCAGAATCATCCATTCGGGTTTGTTGCCCGATTTGAGGAACGAGGTCGTCACTTTCAAACGCTTCGAGAACTTGAGCTTTTTCTGTTGGCTCGTCTCGTTTTTCATCTTGTGGCGCAAATCTTCGGCGAGTTCAGGAATTTCGAGGCGCATCAACAGCGTCTTGATGGCTTCGGCACCCATGCGGCAGACCTCGTCGGTGAACTTGCCGGGGAACTCGGTCTTGAGTTGACGATAGCGTTCGTCGCTGACCAACTCGCGCTCTTTGAGCGGCAAGCCCAACTCTTCAATGTCTTTCTGGTCGGCGATGACGATGAAGTTCTCGAAATAAAGCACCTTCTCCAACTCGCGCAACGGAATGTCGAGCAAGTGCCCGATGCGCGACGGCAAGCCTTTGAAAAACCATACGTGCGAACACGGACTCGCCAATTCAATATGGCCCAGCCGTTCGCGGCGGACTTTGGCTTGCGTAACTTCTACGCCGCACTTGTCGCACACCACGCCGCGATGTTTCATCCGCTTGTATTTGCCACACAAACATTCCCAGTCCGTCACGGGGCCGAAAATGCGTGCGCAAAACAATCCGTCGCGTTCGGGTTTGAACGTGCGGTAATTGATGGTTTCCGGCTTCGTGACATGCCCGTGCGACCATGCCCGAATTTTTTCGGGCGACGCCAGGCTGATGCGAATGGATTTGAAATTGGGTACTAACGTCTTTTCACCAGCGTATCTGTACATGCTTTTTCTTCTCCCAGATGTGGGTCTGACTCAGCGCCAAAAACTTGATGTAGGGTAGGTTTTTAACCTGCCCAATCTGTTTGTAAAAATCACTTAACAGGGCAATCAGTAGGGCAGGTTCAAAACCTGCCCTACGTCAAGAACACGCTTACACTTCTTCGAGTTCTTCCGCTTGCAATTCGACATCAAGGCAGAGCGATTGCAATTCGCGGATGAGTACGTTGAACGATTCGGGCAAGCCCGGCTCGAAGTCCGATTCGCCTTTGACGATGGCTTCGTAAATCTTCGAGCGTCCAGCCACGTCGTCTGACTTGCAGGTCAGCAACTCTTGCAGGATGTGCGCCGCGCCATAAGCCTCAAGTGCCCAGACTTCCATTTCACCGAAGCGTTGGCCGCCGAATTGCGCCTTGCCGCCGAGCGGTTGTTGCGTAATCAAGCTATACGGGCCAATCGAACGTGCGTGAATCTTATCGTCCACCAAATGCGAGAGCTTGAGCATGTAGATGTAACCGACGGTTACTTTCTGCTCGAAGGCCTCGCCGTTGATGCCGTCATAGAGCGTGGTCTTGCCGGTGATGCTGCTGACCATCGGCGGCATTTGTTGCGCTTGCAGCGCATCGTCCGCGCTCTGAATCAGCCGCATGATTTCGCTTTCCGGCGTACCGTCAAAGACCGGCGTCGCGTAAGTGAAGCCCAGCACCTTGGCCGCCCAACCCAGATGGGTTTCGAGAATCTGCCCCACGTTCATGCGCGAAGGCACGCCCAGCGGGTTCAGCACGATCTCGACGGGCGTACCGTCGGGCAGATAAGGCATGTCTTCTTCGGGCAGGATACGCGCGATGACGCCCTTGTTACCGTGGCGTCCGGCCATCTTGTCGCCGACTGACAATTTGCGTTTCATGGCGACGAAGACTTTAACCATCTTGATGACGCCCGGTGACAACTCATCGCCCTTGCGAATCTTGTCAATCTTTTCGTTGTAAAGATGTTCGAGAATCGCAATCTGACGTTCAGTACGCGCTTCAAGGTCCTTGATTTCAGCCGCCACGTCGCGCGCGCCGCTGACTTCGATTTTCTTGAGTGCGTGAATGTCCATCCCCGCGACCATATCGCGCGTCAGCTTCGTGCCTTTTTCGGCCACCACTACATTGCGGTAGACGAGATCAGCTTCGACCTTGCGACCATCCAGCAACTCAGCGACGCGCTTGTTGCGTTCCTCTTCGACGATACGAATTTCGTCGCCGAGGTTCTTACGCAGCTTTTCTTCTTCCGCCGCTTCGATAGCCATGCTGCGAACGTCTTTGTCTTGTCCCTTGCGAGTGAAGACTTTCACGTCCACGACCGTGCCTTCGATGCCTGGCGGGCAGGTCAGCGACGCATCGCGTACGTCACCGGCTTTTTCGCCGAAGATCGCACGCAGGAGTTTTTCTTCTGCCGTCAGTTGGGTTTCGCCTTTGGGCGTAACTTTGCCGACGAGAATCGAAGCCGGTTTGACCTGTGCGCCGATGCGGATGATGCCGCTGTCATCAAGGTCGCGCAGCGACGCTTCGCCTACGTTTGGAATGTCGCGCGTGATTTCTTCCGGGCCGAGCTTGGTGTCGCGGGCTTCGAGTTCCAACTCTTCGATGTGAATCGAAGTGTAGTAGTCGCCCTTGACCATCTTCTCGGAAATCAAAATCGCGTCCTCGAAGTTGTAACCGCGCCACGGCATGAACGCGACCATCACGTTGCGTCCCAGTGCGAGTTCGCCGCCGTCAGTGCAAGGCCCGTCGGCGATGACTTGGCCTTTCGTCACGCGCTCACCCGCGCGGACGATAGGCTTCTGGTTGATGCAAGTGTTTTGGTTTGAACGTTTGAACTTGATGAGCGGATAAATGTCCGCCGTCACTTCGCGCGACAGCGTGCCGTCCACGTTGTGATCGGCTTTGACGATGATACGTTCGCTGTCCACTGTGTCTACGACGCCGTCGCGGCGTGCGATGACGACCGCACCGGAATCCTGCGCCGTGACTTTTTCCATGCCCGTGCCGACGAGTGGTGCTTCAGCACGCAACAACGGCACGGCTTGGCGTTGCATGTTCGAACCCATCAACGCGCGGTTCGCATCATCGTTTTCAAGGAAGGGAATCAAGCTCGCCGCGACCGAGACGAGTTGTTTAGGCGACACGTCCATGAACTGAACTTCTTCGGGTTTCGCTAACAGGAACTCACCGGCTTTGCGCGCATTGACGCGCTCACCGAGCAGCTTGCCATTCTTATCAAGTTCGATATTGGCTTGACCGATGAGGTACTTGTCCTCTTCCCAAGCCGACAAATAGAACGGCCACGGTTCATACGAAGCCGGTTTCTTCTCGCCACCCATTTTGGCGTTAGCTTTCACAGCGTCTTCTTCAGGCAAGTGATCGCCCGGTTTCAGGCCCGTGTCGCCCGGATTGATGATGCGCACGTAATCAATCGCGCGCGCATTCTCGACCTTACGGTAAGGCGATTCGATAAAACCGAATTCGTTCATGCGCGCGAAACACGACAGCGACGAAATCAAACCGATGTTTGGGCCTTCCGGCGTTTCAATCGGACAGATGCGGCCATAGTGTGTCGGGTGAACGTCGCGCACTTCGAAGCCCGCGCGTTCGCGTGACAACCCTCCTGGGCCAAGCGCCGACAGGCGGCGTTTGTGCGTAATCTCAGACAGCGGATTGGTCTGATCCATAAACTGGGAGAGTTGCGACGAACCGAAGAACTCACGCACCGCCGCCGTCACCGGCTTGGCGTTGATGAGGTCGCGCGGCATCGCCGTTTGCATCTCTTGATGGATGGACATTTTCTCTTTGATGGCGCGTTCCATGCGCACCAAGCCGAGGCGGAACTGATTTTCCAACAACTCGCCCACCGCGCGTACGCGACGATTACCCAAGTGGTCAATGTCGTCGTCGTTGTAATAAACCGTGCGACCATCGGGCATTGTCACAGGATCGTTGCGCGTGCCGAGTTTTTTGAGCTTTAACACGTATTCAATCGTGTCAAAGAAGTCTTGCGGCGAAAGCAACGGATCGTCCAAACGCTCGCGTTCGGTGCGTCCCATCTTGATGTTGAATTTGAGGCGGCCTACGCGCGAGAAATCGAACTTGCGCGGGTCGAAGAACATGCCCTGGAACAGCGAGGTCGAAGTATCCAGCGTCGGCGGATCGCCCGGACGCATCTTGCGATAGATTTCGATCAGCGCTTCCTGGCTGTTCTTGATCGCATCTTTGCGCACCGTATTGCTCAGGGTTGGGCCTACGTCGTCTTTTTCAGGGAAGAAGACTTCGAGTTCGCTCACGCCTGCTTCGATA
>JANNUY010001175.1:0-4123 GCA_031414155.1 Acidobacteriota bacterium | reverse complement strand
TCAATTAAGGTAAACAAACTCATTCGCATTCAACAGCGCGTGGCAAAAATCGGTCAACGCCGCCGGACGCGCACCTAACAACGTAGTCTGTCGTTGAATTAACTCACGCGCCGCTTGTCGTTCTTCGATAGCAGGCACGCGCGCCAATGCCAGCCGATAGGCCAATGTAACTTGCGCATCGAGGTCTTCGCCCGCCGTGCGTTCCACTCGTTCCGCGAAGGCTTGTGCTGCCGCCAAAATCGTTTTGTCGTTGAGCATGTTTAACGCTTGTGGCGCAGTCGTTGTCACCGTTCGTCTGCCGCAGCTTTCGTGTGTGTCGGGCATATCAAAAGCCTGAAACAGCGGATAGCGCGAGTTGCGCCGCACGAAGGCGTAAATGCTGCGGCGATTTTTGTTGGCTTCGGTTTCTTTGCGGTTCCAGCCGCCGCGCACCTCCATCTCTTTGGGAATTTCAGGAAAGACCGACGGGCCATACATTTGCTCGTTGAGCGTACCGCTCACGCGCAACACGGCGTCACGGATTTCTTCGCCGCTCAAACGCGCGCGGCGGAAGCGCCAGAGCAGTTTGTTATCAGGATCAACCTGCGCGGCTTGTTCATTGAGTGCCGTTGATTGTTGATACGCATTCGACAGCATCATCAGCCGGTGCATTTTCTTGAGACTCCAACCTTGCTCGACAAAGGTCGCCGCGAGCCAATCCATCAATTCAGGATGCGTTTCGGTTTCGCGCATCTTCCCGAAATCATTCGGCGTAGCCACGATGCCGCGTCCGAAATGGTGATGCCACAGGCGATTGATCATCACGCGCGCTACCAAAGGATTTTTCGCATCGGTCAGCCAGTTCGCCAACGCCGTGCGGCGTCCGGTCGAAGAGACTTTGCCACACGGTTCAACCTGCGCGTCACGCGGTTCGATGATCGTTAGGTAGCCGGGCTGAACTTCTGCGCCGTAATTGTCATAGCCGCCCCCGTTGAGCAAAAAGTGTTTCGGAGCTTCCGCGCCTACGTCGGTGATGCCCGAACCGATGGGCAGCGGCGCAGGTTTGATTGCATCGAATTTCGCCAGTTCGACGCGCAAGGCTTCCCATTGTTTTTTCTGTTCGCCCTTGAGCTTTTGCGCGACGCCGTTGCCGTCTTCGTCTACGCCGTAATTCAACTGCCATTGGGCTTTGTGATACATCAGCCATTGCATCGTGTCGCGCTTTTCGGGCGCTGTATTCACCGCCAATTGCACGTCTGCCGGATACTTATCAAAGTTGTCGTCGTAAATTACCTTTTTGGCGACGACTTCGAGCTTGTCGAGTTGTTCCTGCAAGCCTTTGGTTTTGGCTTCCCACGCGGCGCGCTTGCGAGCGTATTCAACCTGCTCCGGCTTCGACGCCAGCACGTAATCATCCTTTGCGCGTGTCGCGGCAAAGAACGCCTGCAAGCGGTAATAGTCTTTCTGCAACACCGGATCGTATTTGTGATCGTGGCAGCGCGCGCAGGCATAGGTCGTGCCGAGCAAGGCCGCGCCTACGGTATCGGTGACGTCGTTCAAAATCTCCTGCCGCCGTTGCATTAAATTACGTGCGTTGTATTCATCGGGGTAATGCCGATTGAAACCCGTTGCGACTAACGCCTCCGGGTCGTCGGGCCAGAGTTCATCACCCGCGATTTGTTCTTTGATAAAGCGGTCGTAAGGCTTGTCGCTGTTGAACGCCTTGATGACGTAATCACGATAACGCCATACGTTAGGCCGCGTGTCGTCGGCTTTGAATCCATCGCTCTCGGCATAACGCGCTATGTCGAGCCAATGCCGCGCCCACTTCTCGCCGTAATGCGGACTCGCCAGCAAACGATCAACGACGCGCTCAAACGCTTTCGGCGAATGGTCGTTGACGAACCCAACCACTTCCTCCGGCGTCGGCGGCAAGCCCGTCAAATCAAACGTAGCCCGTCGCAACAGCGTCACTTTATCCGTCAGTGCGGCAGGCTTGAGCGCCTGGGCTTCGAGCTTTTGCAGGATGAAAGCGTCAACCGGCGTCTTGACCCACGAGCGTTGTTTAACGGTTGGCACGGCGGGTTTGACCACAGGCTTATAAGCCCAATGGTTTAGATGCTCTTTGGTGAAAGGCAATTCGTCGGCGAGTGTGAATACACTGCACGTCAAGGTGGCGACGGCCAGCAAAGCTCTGAAGCGAAAAGCAACGCGCATAAGTTTTCTCCGGTGACAAAGGCAGGCAAGTGATTTTTACTGCAACGAGAGAGCGGATTTTATGGGCAGCTTTGCCAAAACGCCAAGTGAAAACTCTGTCTATGAGCGGCGAGGCAAAAATAAAACGATGTGCTACTATCCCCGCCGATTTATCACACAGCACAATTGCTAGGGAACCTGTCATGAAAACACTAAAACTTTGTGTGAGCTTGCTGCTCGCTGGCGCTGCCGTTTTCGCGTTTTGGCCTGCGCCCAAATTGACCGCAGCGGCGGCGCAAGACGTGCAATTCAACCGCGACATTCGACCTATCCTGTCTGGTAGCTGTTTTCAGTGCCACGGGCCAGACGAAAAAAATCGCAAGGCAGGCTTGCGGCTCGACACATTTGAAGGCGCAACGAAAGATCGCAGCGGATATAAAGCTATCGCGCCGGGCAAGCCCGATGACAGCGAATTGCTCAAGCGCGTGACCGCGCACGACGCGAGCGTGATGCCACCTGCTTCCTCGAAGAAAGCGGCAATCACTCCGCAGCAAGCCGATTTGCTGCGGAGCTGGATTGCGCAAGGCGCTAAATATCAAGGCCATTGGGCGTTTCAGCCGCTCGCTAAAATTCAGCCGCCTGCGGTGAAAAATACGAAATGGGTGCGCAACGATATTGACCGTTTTATTCTCGCGCGGCTCGAACGCGAAGGCATGACGCCTTCACCGCAAGCCGATGCGCGCACTTTGATTCGCCGCTTGTCGCTTGATTTGATTGGACTGTTGCCGCAACCCGAAGAAGTCGAAGCGTTCGTGAAAGCCTTCAGCAAAAATCAGGACGCGGCTTACAACGCGCTGGTCGAGCGCCTGCTCGCTTCGCCGCATTACGGCGAACGCTGGGGACGGCATTGGTTAGATCAAGCGCGTTACGCCGATTCGAATGGCTACACGATTGATGGCGAGCGCGTGATGTGGCCTTACCGCGATTGGGTGATTCAGGCGCTCAACGAAGACAAGCCCTTTGACCAATTCACCATTGAACAACTGGCAGGCGATTTATTACCGAACCCCACTAAAGCACAACTCGTCGCCACCGGCTTTCACCGCAACACCGTCATCAACGAAGAAGGCGGCGTAGACCCCGAACAAGCCCGTGTCGAACAAGTCATGGATCGTGTCAGCACGACCGGCGCGGTCTGGCTCGGCTTAACGGTGGGCTGCGCGCAATGCCATACGCATAAGTTCGATCCGATCACGCACCGAGACTATTACCAGATGCTCGCGTTCTTTAACTCGACGATTGACACGAACAATCAAGGCCCCGTCGTCGCCGTCCAACACGGTGAACTGTTCGGCAAAATCGAAGCCGCCGAGGCGATGCCGATACGGCGCGGCCTGCCCGTGGGCGAACTCAAGCAAAGCGATTGGGAACCACAGGAAATTGCGCGGCTGGAAAAGAACCCGGCAGTGACCGCCGAGAAAAAAGAAATCGAGTGGCGTTCGTTTGAACTGGTCAAAGCCGACACCGAAGCCGCAGGCAAATTGACGCAACTCAAAGACGGTTCGTTTTTGATTACAGCGAACGCGGCGGTGAATGACGCCTATCGCATCTTGGTGCGTATCCCCGCGCCGCGTGTCGCCGCCGTGCGTCTCACCGTCTTGCCGCACGAAAACTTGCCGAAAGGCGGCCCCGGCTTGGGCGCGGACGGTTCGTTTGCATTGAGCGAAATGTTCATCATCTCAGAAGAAGGCAGCCACTTTTTCAGCCACGCTTTTGCCGATGATGAACGACTGGCTTTTCCATGCCCCTTCCATAATAATTGCGTAAATTTGTTGGATCTAATTTAATTGCTTGACTACTACTTTCAATCGCCTCCTCATACTTATCTGTTGCATAATAATTCCATGAGATTTGTGACAAGTAATTAGAATGCTCTTTTTTACTAATA
>JANNUY010001174.1:0-5711 GCA_031414155.1 Acidobacteriota bacterium | reverse complement strand
TCTGCCGCCAAATTTGCTTGGCGGCCTTCCACCACCATGACCACCTCCGCCTTGATAGCCGCCGCCACCTTGACCGCCTCCGCCTTGATAGCCGCCGCCACCTTGACCGCCTCCGCCCTGATAGCCACCACCGCCACCGCCCTGATAGCCGCCGCCTTGGCCGCCTCCGCCTTGATAGCCGCCACCTTGGCCGCCGCCACCCTGATAGCCGCCGCCCGGTCTCATGGGGCGTCGTCCCCCCCTAAATGAATTCATATACGCTCCTGAAAATTTGAGATTTTGATCTTTTTTGCTCTTTTGATCCTGATACGGTTGCTTAATGCCGCTTTCGTGATCGCTTCTAAGAGAGTAGTGGTGCGGCGCAGTTGAATCGCATCGCCGCTTTGTTTATGCCCATAATCTATGAGGTATTTGGCGCGATTGCAAGGCACAACCGAACTTTTGCCAGTAAAAAACCGACAAAAATTTCAAATCATCGCTTTGCCTTCAAAGTGCCGTTGGGCGAGGCAATCTGCCGCTGATGTTGCTGTTCCCGCACAGCGGCAATTCGCTTGGTTACGTAATCAGGAGTTTTGGGATCAGCCTCAGTTTCCTGCAACACTTTCACCGCTTCATCGAATTTGAAAGTACGCTCATAACAATCCGCCATCCCGTAACGCGCCGTACGACGTATCGCTGAATCCCCCGTCTGTCCGGCAACGCGCTGATAGGCTTGCAACGCCGCGTCGAATTCATCCCGAATAATATGGATACCCGCCATACGTAAATAAGCGCGTTGTGCCAATTCGTCAAAGGCACTGTCAGTAGTGACCTTGTCGTATTCCGCCAGTGCCTGACCGAATTCATTCAAATCAAAATATAAATCGGAAATTAATAAACGAATCCGCCGCTTTTCGGGATAAACCGGTGCTGCAATTAATAAATTTTCAAGTTCCTGTATTGCAGCTCGATTATCTTTTGCCCCTATATAACTTTCTGCCAACCGTTCACGCGCCACGAGATTTTCAGAAAACTTCGGAAAGTCTTCTAATAAATGAATATAGTGCTGAGTAGCTAAGTCGTATTTTTTGAGATTGTAGAGATAAAGGTTCGCCAGCTTAAAACGTGCAGTTTCAGCCTTTGCCGAGCGAACATCTTCTTTCAGGTAATCTTCATAACGCGCTGCTGCCATTTCAAAATTACTATTATCCCAAGCCGCTTGCCCCTGCTCTAACAAGGCCGCTCCGCGCTTGCGACAACCGAGCGCAAGCAGGGCGAGGCACAACAGTATCCCAGCCAAAATCACTCGCCTCTGTAATAGTTTCGCCGCAAAGACTCGCATAAAAGTGGCTCACAGAATAACTCAACGGCCAGATAAATAGTGACCAATAAATAGTGCCCGAATAAGCCACTATTTATCTGACCATCGTAACTCGACTAACTTAACCAATTTAACTGACCACCAAATCCTCAAGTGGTTCAGATTGCTGTTCGAGCAACGAAGCGCTCGCCACCAAATCACCGCTGTCAGTGTCAATCAACTTTACGCCTTGAGCGCTGCGCCCCGTCGCACGAATTTTTTCCGCTTCGAGGCGAATTAATTTGCCTTGCGACGTGATAATTAACATATCGCTTTCTTTGGTCACAGGCATGACCCCAACGACCTTACCGTTTTTATCCGTCGTTTTCATATTGATGACGCCTTTGCCGCCGCGCGTTTGCACGCGGTACTGGCTGAGTTTCGTCTGTTTGCCGAAACCGTTGCTCGTCACCGAAAGCATCTGTTCGTCGCTCGACACCGCGCACACGCTGACGACGTAATCTTCACCTTGCAAGTTGATACCCCGCACGCCGCGCGCTTGGCGTCCCATGTCGCGCACGTCGTCTTCTTCAAAGCAAATGGCCATGCCTTCATACGTCGCCAGGAAGATTTTCTTTTGTCCGTCAGTCGTCTCGATGGCGATCAATTCGTCGCCTTCGTCTACGCCAATGGCGATGATGCCGTTGACGCGGATGTTGGCGAAGGCCGACAACTCAGTCTTTTTGATGACGCCCTTGCGTGTCACCATCACGACGAACTTCCCTGCCTCAAAATTGCGCACCGGAATAACCCCCGCAATCTTTTCCGTACCCGGCAAGTTAATCAAATTCACAATCGCCTTACCGCGTCCGGCGGCTTGCGAGTCAGGGATTTCATGCACTTTGAGCTTGTAAACCTGCCCCTTGGTCGTAAAGACCATCAGATAACTATGTGTCGAAGCCACGAAGATATGCGACACCACGTCTTCAGTTTTCGTACTCATTCCCTTGCGCCCCGTGCCGCCACGCCGTTGCGCACGATAGGTCGTCACGGCGGTGCGCTTCACATAACCCGAAAGAGTCACCGTAATCGCTACATCTTCATCGGCAATCAGGTCTTCGAGCGTAAGTTCGACGCCGCTGTCAATGATCTGAGTGCGACGCTCGTCTCCATAATCTTTTTGAATGGACTTGAGTTCCTTGATGATGACTTCGCGCAGCACTTTTTCGTTGGCGAGAATGTCTTCGAGTTCGGCAATGATCTTGATGACTTCTTCGTATTCATCAACCAGCTTTTGCCGTTCGAGCGCAGCCAGCCGGCGCAACTGCATATCCAAAATCGCCTGCGCCTGAATTTCAGAAAACTTGAACCGGGACACTAAACCCTGTTTGGCCTCTTCAGTAGACATCGAGGCGCGAATCAACTTGATAATCTCGTCAATGATGTCAATCGCTTTAATCAAACCTTCTAAAATATGGGCACGGGCCTTAGCTTTTTTGAGTTCGTAAAGCGTGCGATTGCGAACGACCTCGCGGCGGAAGGCGATAAATTCGCTCAACGTTTCAACGACACTCAAAACACGCGGCTGACCATGCACGATGGAAAGGTTAATGATGCCGAACGAAGTCTGCATTTGCGTGAGCTTATACAGTTTGTTCAGCACGATTTGCGCAATCGCATCGCGTTTAAGTTCGATGACGATGCGCACTTTTTTAGCCGCTGTGCTTTCCCGATCCGTCTCATCGCGGATTTCAGAAATACCCTCAATGCGCTTTTCGTTGACGAGTCCGGCGATTTGTTCGACGAGCTTGGCTTTGTTGACCTGATAAGGAATTTCAGTGATGACAATCGCATCGCGTTCACTTTGACCGCGCCCGATTTTGTCTACAGCGGCGCGCGCGCGCACTTGAATTACGCCGCGACCGGTTTCATAAGCCTGCTTGATGCCTTCGCGCCCATAAATCATCCCGCCCGTCGGGAAATCAGGCCCCGGCAAAATCTTCATCAACTCAGCCGTAGTGGTTTCGGGTTTCTTAATTAACTGAATCGTCGCATCAATAATTTCACTTAAATTATGCGGCGGAATTTTGGTCGCCATACCAACGGCGATGCCATCAGAGCCATTCACCAGCAAGTTCGGCACGCGCGTCGGCAATACCGTTGGCTCCTGCTTCGATTCGTCGTAATTCGGTACGAAAGGAACCGTCTCTTTTTCGATGTCGGCCAGCATCTCAGCCGCGATGCGCGTCAGGCGGGCTTCGGTGTAACGGTATGCCGCCGCCGCGTCGCCATCCAGACTGCCCCAATTACCTTGCCCGTCAATCAGCGGATAACGCAGCGAGAAATCCTGCGCCATGCGTACCATCGTGTCGTAAACCGCCGTATCGCCGTGGGGGTGATACGCACCTAACACATCACCGACTACGTTGGCTGATTTTTTGAACGGCTTGTTATGCGTCAAGCCCTTCTCGTTCATTGAATAGAGGATGCGCCGATGGACTGGCTTCAAACCATCGCGTACGTCAGGCAGTGCGCGCCCGATGATGACCGACATAGCGTAGTCGAGATAACTGCGCCGCATTTCGTCTTCAATGTCTATGTAATTCTTTAGTTGGTTTTCCATAAGTGACTGTAGTGACTTTCCTCAGAAATGTGATTCGATTCAACGACTGAAACGAGGGACTAGGATACGAACCACAACGTTTTCAGGATGAAACAAATTTTCCACCAAAGGGATATTCAGAGTTTGTATTTTTGCTGTCTCGAAAAAGTATTTTATCCGCTTAACCACTCAGAAACAAGGCAGATGGCGAGATATTGATTTATTAAAACGAAAAGGCCAGTGCCGTTTCACTAACGGCACTGGCCTTTGTATTAGGTTTCGAAAATGCTCTTACGCTTTCGGAGCCGCCACTGCCTTGGCTTCTTCAGCAGCCTTCGCTTCAGCTTCCTTTTTCTTGCTTAAGGCTACACCTTGGTCATTGTATTTCTGAGCTTCCGCGCCATATTCCTTACGCTTTGCATCATCTTTGGTCATATATTGAAGCTCACGATAGAAAAGCCCCTTATAGAAGTAAGTGTCGGGAGAATTGGAATCTTCGGCGAGCGACTTTTCGATGTATTGCATCCCGTCGGTTATGCACTTCGAAGCCTTTTCTTTATCCACCAATGCCACAGGAGAGTAACTCATATCCCGATAGTGAAAAGCGTCTTTGTTATTTTTGTCAGAATAGCGATTGGTCTGCGTGTTGGAACACTGCCACAGCTTCACCGCTATCGAATAAAAAGTGATCGCTTTCGTGGTCTTGTCGGCACAATCCCCTTCGGCACGTTTCAACATCCAAATCTTGTTATTTTCTTCGTCTTCAAGTTCGGAGTAAATGCTGGAGATATAACCCAGCGCGCTATCGCGGGTTTTACAATCACTCGGTAGTTCCAGCGATTTCTTAAAAATGTCCAGTGCCTCCTGTCCTAGCTTTTTACGATCCTCGCCAAAAGAACCCAGGAAACGCTTAAACACTGTCGCGCCATAATACACCCACGCACCAGCATTGGCTGGCGTGAGTTCCGTGGCCTTTTTAAAATACGCCTCAGCATCTTTGGCTTTTCCGGCGTTGTAAGCAATAACTCCCTGATTGAGTTTGTCTTTGGCAATGACTTTATTGGTAAAGTCACAGCCTGAAGTAAGCACCGAAGTCGCCAACAGTGCAGACAATCCCAATGTCGTAATAGTACTTGATAATACTCGCATAGCGTTTAGAACTCTCTCTCGACTGAATTAGTGTCGGAATTAAAGCAGGACGATTAGCTTAAAAATTACTACGGATCCAAGCCTTCAATTTGCAACCCAATAGGGCCACCGCCCGCTTTCTTTATCTGGTCAATCACCTTGACGACTTCTCCATAAGGCAAAGAATTTGGACCTTTGATAAATACGGCCTTACGATCTGCTGGCCGTCCATTGAGCGCTTTATCAAGCTGGGTGTATAGATCCTCAAGTGACGCGGCCTCTTGCGTGTTCAGCTTATAGCCGCCATTTTTGGAAATTGAAACCAACAAGCTCAACGGATCGGGCGGCAGATTCACCATGTCTTCCGGTGGTTTTTCTGGAATTTTCGATTCAAAGCGATGCGGTTTTTTGGGGCTGATTACCATAAAGATAATCAGTAGCACTAATAGCACATCAATCAACGGCGTTACGTTGATATTAGGGGTTGTGCCACCGTCTCCTCCGCCAGTACTCATAGACATAATAACTTAATCTCCTCAATAAATGCTGACCATCAAACTATTCGCCGGGCTTCTTCTTATCGGCTACCAGCCCTAATTGACCATAGCCCGCTTCACGGATATTCGTGATGACTTTAACGATCTCACCGTAGGGAACTTGAACTCCCCCTTTGAGGTAAACAATTTGCGGGTCGGTAGGTTT
>JANNUY010001173.1:0-2682 GCA_031414155.1 Acidobacteriota bacterium | reverse complement strand
TTGGCAATCAGAATTTTGCGAAACATAAATCAGTTGTCAGTTGTCGGCGTTTCTACCGGCAACTATTCGATTAAGGCACTGCCCGGACTTTTAGGGTCAAAGCGCACGTTGACGCGCGCACCGGGTTGATACTTTGAAGCGCGCGCTTGTTGTTCGAGTGTCAGTTTGTGCGAGGCTTCGTAAGCGACGTTCGCCAGATTGTATTGGTAAAAAATCGAAGTCGTGCCGTCGCTCTCTTGCGTAGTCTCGAACACGCGGCCTTCGGTGATGCGTCCGTGTTGCAACACCCACAGCCAGTATTCGGCCTCAAGGTCGCGGCCTTGCCAACGCGCCAGCAATCGTTTGAACCAGGTCGTGCGCATCTAAAATCGTTCAGGAAATTAGAGAGTCAGAAACGAATGGCCTCAGACGCGAACACATCTGAGGCCATAAGAGAACAAAAAAACTGCGCGAAATAATGTGACTTATTTGCGCGACGTGGCAGGAGCCAACAAGCTGGGCGGCAAGTCTGATTCTGCCGGGCGATCTACGATCACGCCGTCAACCATCACGATGTCATCCGCCGTTCCCAACGCACCATCCGGCCCTGCCGAACGCAGCGTGTAACTGTTGAAACCAACGCCACCGATGACGCCCGTCGCGTTAGAAGCCACGGTGCCAAAGGGTTCGTATTTGAATTCGTTTTCCCAGTAATCCGCCTTCGGCAATTGCTCACTGAGTTCGTTGCGCACTTGCGGATAGGTGCCGTTCTCGCGGCTAAACGAGTGGAGCGCCGCCGCTTGCTCATACATTGCCGCGCGGGTCTGCGCCAAATGACGCTCGCGTCCGCGTTCGATCATGTTCGGAATGCCACCAAGGCCCGCCGCTACAAAACCGACGAATAAGATTGTCGCCAGCGCGAAAGAAGACTGCGCCGTGCGCAAGCCGCCGAACTCTTGCGGCCTGAGCTTGGCCTGACGCGCCGCGCCCCATGCCTTGCGCATAGCGATCAACGACAGCGGCATGGCGATCAGGCATACGTTAAAAGCGTTGTGATACACATCCCAGGTGAAGATGCGATAGCGCAACAAGTGATCATCACCCGTCAGAAAGCGTTTGCTGAATTCGTAGCCGTCACCGAAGGCATGCACGATCAACGCGCGGGCCACTTTCATATCGCTGACCATCAGCCAGAGCATGACGAAACCCACCACGATAAATAGAACTAACCCCAGCGCCGCCATTGACGGGCCAAGTTTGGGCAATCGAGTGAGCGGACGCGCCATGCCTTCGGCAATCGGACGCGCCCCACAGGCTTCGCAATTTTTGATTTCGATGAGTTTGACCGCGCCACAACAAGGACAATGCATTTCGTGGGCAGCCAGTTTGACAGGAGTTCCGTTAGACAGCTTTACGGCGTTGACCGCCGCGTGATGGGATTTATCGTTCATATTGTAAAAGAGTCAAACAAAACAAAACGCGTTAAGAGTTAGGGGAAAACCACGAGTGACAAGCAATGCGTTTTGCTTACACCGGTTTATGGCCGAGTTCCAAACGACGGCCCTCCGGTTTTTCTGTGTGCGCCTTATCCATTTGGGGAATGGATTTCGGGTGAACGACAGGCGGCGGCGCATCCATACCGCGTGTCTCAACCCAGGTGTAATAAAGCCGATGCGCGAACGTCCAAAAAGACAGAAGCGTCATTAGCCAGATGCAGGCTTCCATCCGTCCCATCAATGAGCCGAGTATTAACAACACGACTCGTTCGGGGCGACGGAAAAAACCTACGTCACATTTAGGAATCAGCGACTCGGCTCGCGCGCTGGTGTAACTAATCATCACCGACGCAATCAGAGCCGAACCGATCAACAACAGGTAATACGTGTGCAACGCGGGCGCAGCGTGCCCGATGTAATAAACCATCAGCCCGATGAATACGCCCATGTCGGAAATGCGATCAAGACTGGAATCGAGGAACGCGCCGAATTTCGTCGCGCGCCCATTCAACCGCGCTACGCGGCCATCCAGCATGTCAAAGAGATTCGCCAGAATCATCACTACGCCGGCTTGCCAGAACTGGCCTAGCGCGTAATGCACCGCCGCCCAAACATTGATGCCCAAACCGATCAGCGAAAGCAGATTCGGATTTGGGTTAAGGCGCGCGAGCGGGCGTACGATGCCGTTCAGCATCTTCGTACAAACTTCGCCAATAAATTCGCCTACCATAATCTTTTGTCCTACTTTGCAATCCGTTGGAGGAAAAACGTCATCATCGTATTGCCGTGCGCCAGCAGCTTCCAACAGCTTGTTGATACACACATGGCAGAATCATCTGCGCTCTCAGGCTTGCCACCGTCGTAGATGTTCCGTTCGTCTATTCAATCGTTTTCTATAATTCACTGATGCTGATCAATTCAGCCTAGCAACCGCGCTTTCTGAATGCCTCGACTAAGGCGCGCATATTAGGGGCGCATCTGTACTAAGTCAAGAATTCAGCCTTTTATCAGGGGGCATTAAGCGCAAAACCAGTAAAGATACGCAAGCTCTTTGCTACCCTCGGAGTTAATAGATTAATCAGTTTATAGATAATGCGAATCAAGGGTAAAGCGGCAAACCCTACAAAGGTTGTAGAGTTGGGGTATGAATCCAGAAATCCAACTCATTCAACTGTTTGTGTGGGTTTGCCAAGCCTACGATAGACAT
>JANNUY010001172.1:0-2782 GCA_031414155.1 Acidobacteriota bacterium | reverse complement strand
GAATGAATAAAAGCCGTCCCAACAGCCGATGTCGAGTACGCGCTTGCCCGTCAGGTCGTCGGACAACAGAAAGCGCGCGTAGTTGTCATTCAACTCTTCTGCCGTATGTACGCCGGGCGTAACGATGCCGTCGCCGAGGTCAATGCTGTGCCACCACTTGCCCGCCGCCATCGCCGCTTTGAAATTCGCGGTCGTCTCGTCAATCGTTTCGCGTAAGTTTTCAGTACTCATAAAAATGTGGCACAAGATGTGATCTTGTGCCGCTTAAAAGTTACGAATTTTTAGCCGACACAAGATGCCATCTTGTGCCACATCCATAAGGTCGTGTCAGGCCGTGTAACGCTTGAACAGCAGCGCGGCGTTCGTGCCGCCGAAGCCAAAACTATTTGACAGCGCATATTCCAACTTGGCTTGCCGCGCGACGTTGGGTACGCAATCAAGATCGCAGTCGGGATCGGGCGATTCATAATTGATCGTCGGCGGAATGAGTTGATGATAGACCGCCAACGCCGTGATGCCACCTTCAAGTCCGCCCGCGCCGCCGAGCAGGTGCCCGGTCATAGATTTCGTAGAGCTAATCGCCAGCTTGTAAGCGTGATCGCCGAAAGCCGCTTTGAGCGCGTTGGTTTCGTTGCGGTCGCCCAGCGGCGTCGAAGTGCCGTGGACGTTGACGTAATCAACCGCGTCGGGTGTGACGCCTGCGTCCTTTACGGTCTTGAGCATTACGCGGCGCGGGCCGTCTACGTCAGGCGCAGTCATGTGAAAGGCATCGCTGGTCATGCCGTAGCCAACCACTTCAGCATAAATTTTTGCGCCGCGTGCTTTGGCGTGTTCGAGTTCTTCGAGCATCAGCAATCCTGCGCCCTCACCGATGACGAAGCCGTCGCGTGAACTGTCAAAAGGCCGCGAGGCGCGCGTCGGATCGTCATTGCGTGTTGAAAGCGCACGCATCGCCGCGAAGCCTCCGACCGACATCGGCGTGATGGCGCCTTCGCTGCCGCCGCAAATCATCGCCAGCACATCGCCGCGTTGAATCATTCTGAAACTATCGCCCACGGCATGCGCGCCTGAACTGCACGCTGTCGCGGTCGCCGAGTTCGGCCCTTTCGCACCCGTCATAATCGAAACGTGGCCTGAAGCCAGATTGACGATGGAGGCGGGAATAAAAAACGGCGAAATGCGACCGGGGCCGCCTTCGATCATCTTAGAATGTTCGCGTTCGAAAACGCCAAAGCCGCCGATGCCGCTGCCGATATAGACGCCGACTTCTTCAGCGAACTCGCCTTCGATCTTGAGGCCGGAATCCTGAAGGGCTTCCACCGCCGCCGCGACCGCGAAGTAGATGAAATAATCCATCTTCTTCAGTTCTTTTTTCTCAATGAATTTGGCGGGATCGAAGCCTTTGGTCTCAGCGGCGAATTTCACCGTGTGCTGGCTGGTGTCGAAGCGCGTGATGTAATCAACGCCGCTGCGACCGGCAGTCAAACCTGTCCACGTTTCTTCGGTGGTGTTGCCCAGCGGGCTGACTAAGCCGATGCCCGTGACGACGACGCGCCGTTTGGGAATAAAGTCACTCACAATTGCTCCTGTGGGTTACTGCCATGCGTTTAGAGGCTGGAACTCGACGGAATTCCAGCCTCCAGCGAATTAAGCCGTGCCAGTCAACAACGTGTCGGCGGGCTTATTTCTTGTGCTTTTCGATGTAATCAACGGCGTCTTTGACGGCTTGAATCTTTTCGGCTTCCTCGTCGGGAATTTCGATACCGAATTCTTCCTCAAAGCGCATGACCAGTTCGACCGTGTCGAGCGAGTCCGCGCCCAGATCATCAATGAACCGCGCGTTAGGGATGACTTCCGCTTCGTCTACGCCGAGTTCTTCGACGATGATCTGTTTTACCTTTTCCTCAATTGAATCTGACATGAGTTCCTCCGAATAAAGTTTTGGGGTAGTGGCGTCACTGATGAAGTGCGCCGTGTGTTTTACATATACATTCCGCCGTTGACGTTAATCACTTGACCGGTGACATAGCCTGCCTCATCAGAGGCGAGAAACGCAACAGCGGCTGCTACTTCTGCGTCCGTTCCCAGACGCTTGAGCGGAATCTGTGTGAGTATCGCTTCGCGTTGCGTTTCATTCAGCACCTGTGTCATCGGCGTATCAATGAAACCGGGTGCTACGGCATTGACCGTAATGCCGCGCGAGGCATATTCGCGGGCGACCGCTTTCGTGAAACCGATCACGCCCGCTTTCGCTGAAATATAATTGACCTGTCCGGGATTTCCCGATTGAGCTACGACCGAAGTCAGATTGATGATGCGGCCTTTGTTCGCTTTCATCATCGCGGGCAGTGCGGCCTGCGTGAGTGCGAATACGCCAGTCAGATTGGTTTGAATGACCGCATCCCAATCGGCCTGCTTCATGCGCAACAACAATCCGTCACGCGTGATCGCTGCGTTGTTGACGAGAATGCTGATTGTACCGAGTTCCTGCGCTACCTTTGCGACCAGTTCTTTCATACCGCCGGTATCGGCCATATCACCTTGTACGGCGAAAGCGCGGCGACCCAGCGCACGAATTTCTTCGGCGACGGCTTCACATTTGTCGAGCGTGCGCGCCATCACGGCTACGTCAGCGCCGCGCTCGGCGAGCGCCAATGCGATGGCGCGTCCGATGCCTTGCGAGCCGCCGGTGATGAGAGCGATTTGTCCGCTGAGATTGAACATCGGTTATGCGGCCTTCTCGAATTGACTAATGCGCCCTTCGTGATTTCGTAATACTTTC
>JANNUY010001171.1:0-4193 GCA_031414155.1 Acidobacteriota bacterium | reverse complement strand
GTAAAAACACTTCGCGGCTTTGCGTGAGATTAAGCGAGCGACTTGATTTTCAGTTCCTGCAACTGCGCAGCCGCCACCACGTTCGGCGAATCGGTCATGATGTCTGACGCGCTCGCCACTTTGGGAAACGCAATCACGTCGCGCAGCGATTTAGCTCCGGCAAATAACATCACCATGCGATCAAGTCCGAGCGCGATGCCGCCGTGCGGAGGCGTGCCGTAACTCAAGGCCTCAAGGAAGAATCCAAATTTTTCTTTGGCTTCTTCTTCGCTCAGGCCGAGTGCCTTGAAAATCTTGGCTTGAATGTCGGCGCGGTGGATACGGATGGAGCCGCCGCCTAACTCGCTGCCGTTCATCACGAGGTCATAAGCCTTCGCGCGCACCTTTCCTAAATCGCCTTCGAGGTTGTTGATGTCGTCGTCAATCGGCGACGTGAACGGATGGTGCATCGCGTAATAGCGCCCGTCTTCAGGGTGATATTCGAACATCGGGAAGTCTACGACCCAGAGCATTTTGTTGGAGGTTTCGTCAATCAGGTTTTCGCGGCGCGCGATTTCGAGCCGCACTTGTCCAAGCGCGTTGCAGGCCGTGTCCCACTTGCCGCCGATCATCATCACAGCATCGCCGACTTGCGCGCCTGCCGCAGCGTTGATGGCATTGATGCCTTCCGCACCGAGAAACTTGGTGAGCGCCGATTTGCTTTCGCCTTCCAGCACTTGAATGTAAGCGAGTCCGCCCGCGCCGTGGCGTTTGGCGTGTTCGCCGATTTCGTCGTATTGCTTGCGCGACCACGTCGCCGCGCCTTTGACGATGATGGCTTTGACCGCGCCCCCTTTCTTGACGGCTTCGGCAAAGACGGGAAACGGGCCGTCGGCAAAATGCGACGAGAGGTCAATCATTTCCAAACCGAAGCGCAGATCGGGTTTGTCTGATCCGTATTTATTCATCGCTTCGCTGTAAGGCATACGCGCAAACGGCGTAGCGGGCGGCTCGATGCCTGCGACTTTGAAGCATTCGACGATGAGCGGTTCGATGGTGGCGAAGATGTCTTCGGGCTGGACGAAACTCATCTCTACGTCAATTTGCGTGAATTCGGGTTGGCGGTCGGCGCGCAAATCTTCGTCGCGGAAGCAGCGCGCGATTTGAAAGTAACGCTCCATGCCCGAAATCATCAACAACTGTTTGAACAACTGCGGCGATTGCGGCAACGCGAAAAACTTGCCGGGAAAGGTACGCGAAGGAACCAAGTAATCGCGCGCGCCTTCGGGCGTAGACTTCGTCAAGATCGGCGTTTCAATTTCATAAAAGCCCAGCTTGTCGAAGGTATTACGCACGGCCATCGTCAGGTTGTGGCGCAACTTGAAATTGGCCTGCATCTCAGGGCGGCGCAAATCCAAGTAGCGATATTTCAACCGCAGGTCTTCAGCGGCTTTGCAATTTTCGAGTTCAAAAGGCGGCGTTTGCGCGTCGTTGAGGACTTTCAGTTCAGAAGCATAAACTTCGATTTCGCCCGTCGTCATATTCGGGTTGAAGTTCTTTTCGTCGCGCAAGACGACCTTGCCGGTGATAGCTAAAACATATTCGGTGCGCGCCGCTTGCGCGCGGTCAAGCAATTCGACGTTGTCTTTTTCGAATACGATTTGGGTGATGCCTGCGCGGTCGCGCAGGTGTACGAATAGCACCGAGCCGTGGTCGCGGTAACTGTTGACCCAGCCGATGAGCGTGACGGTTTCGCCTGCGTTTTCGCGGCGTAATGCGCCGCAACTGTGAGTTCGTTTTGTTTGTCCTAAATGATCAAGCATGTTGATGTCAGATACCTGTCTTAAAATTTTTGCCTCGCTAAAAACACAAAAAGCCCGAAACCTTGTCGGCCTCTGTCTGATTAGACAAGACCGGCAAACGCTTCGCGGCTCATAGAGGCTACGCTGTGAATGAGTGCGTGTGATGTGGCGGAGCGGAGTGAAAATCCTGTCTGCCGTTAAGCGCGGCACTGTCTAGCGAATGCGCCTAGAGGCTAGCATATTTGCGGCAGGCAGGGAATTCGCGCGAACTTCAGTTCTATTCTCTATCTCAACCACTTGCCTGCTTGAAAACTTGCGAAACTAACTGCCACGCTCAAGACCGTTCCCCAAATCAAATCTAGGACGGTGACGATCATCGGCCAGTCTTTCACTGTGGCATGATTTGTTAGGTCGTAAGTGGCATAAGTGATAAGCCCGAACAGTGCCGCATGCAGCAAGGTGGATTTGAGAGAATCCGCTTTCAAGCCGGGCGTCACGACAAATACCAAAATACCCAAGACAAACAGCAAATAGAAAATCAGCGCCGCCGCCCAATTGACTTGAGGCGCCAGCAAAAAGCCCAAATGCTTTTGGTAAAACGCCTTTGCTACCAAGCCCAGCCAAAGCATATCAATGGCGAAGAAAGCAACTAACGTAGCCAGATAAAGTTTGAAATAATAAGCCATGTTCGGAGCCAACTTATTGAGGAAGGTATACGCGGTAGTCAATTTCTTGAAAGATATTGTCTTTGCTTTCGACATCGGCGAGCCAGGCTTCATCAATCGCGTTCTGTTCGATCATTTCATAAAGTCGCGTGAAGCGATGGATGTGATCCTTAAACCGTTTAATCGCGTATTGCACCATCGTGCCCGTCGTAATGATAAAAGCCCAGTCGGATGATTGCGCCAACAGCAATTCACGCGCAGCTTGATTCAACGCGCGCAGCAACAAACCTTCAGCCGATGCGTGACGTTCGGCGAGTTCGACCATGCGGTTTTCGGCAACGTGTTGATGCAAATACATCCAGTCGTTTTGGCGATTGATCCAGACGCGGTTGTACCCTTCGGCACCCCACGATGAGGCCGACGGCGTTTGCCGCTGGTTGTCGGGATACATCTCTAAATAATCAATTGGCGAAATCGGCTGAATCTGGTTCTGGTCGTAATGCAGCTTTTGAAACAGGTAATAGAGAAATTGCGGCCCTTCGAACCACCAGTGACCGAATAGCTCTGCGTCATAAGGCGCGACGAACATCGGCGGACGTCCGAGCGTGGGATTCAAATGCGCAGCTTGCGACTGGCGATTGTTCAGGAAGTTGCCCGCGTGTTGCGCGGCGCGTTCCTGCGCCCATTCGGGTACGTATGGCTCTTTTTCGTGCAGCGCGATTTTGCCGGTAATGCGGTGATATTTGAGGCCGACGTTGCGGCGCACTCCGTCATCGTGCAGGTAAGGTTTGATGTAATCGAAATCCTGCGCGTCATAACCGAGATCACGATAAAACTCACGATAGAGCGGATCGCCCGGATAGCCGATTTCCGATGACCAGACTTGTTCGCTGGTTTCCGTGTCGCGGGCGAAAACGGCTACGTTATTGGGCGTGACGACCGGCGCGTAAATGCCGCGGCGCGGACGCGGCGTGCCATAGAGAATCGCGTGCGCGTCAGAGATGAAAAACTTGATGCCCGCTTCACGCAGGTATTGATCGTCGCCCGGATTGAAAGCGCATTCCGCCAGCCAGATGCCGCGCGGCGCGCGTTCGAAATGCTTGAGGTAATTTTCTTTGGCGATTTGAATCTGCGCGCGCTTAACCGTCTCGTTCGCCATCAGCGGCAGAAAGCCATGCGTAGCGCAACAGGTGATGATTTCGAGCAAGCCGTCGTCTTGCAGTTCACGAAAGCCGCGCAGGATGTTGCCGTCGTAAGACTGAAAGACTTCGCGGCATTCGTTGAAGTGGCGGCGGTACATCAACGCTGCGCTGTGAAAATTAGTGTCGCGCGTGCGTTCGACTTCTTTTTCGGTGAGTTCGCACAGCTTGTCGAGGTGAGCGACATAACGCGCTTGCAACAGCGCATCCGCCAGCATTTCGCACAGTGGCGGCGACATATTCATCGTCACGCGGAACTTCACGCCATCGCGCTGCAACGTCTTGAAGGCCGTGAGCAACGGGATGTAAGTCTCGCTGATTGCCTCATACAGCCAATCTTCCTCAAGAAAGTCTGGATATTCAGGATGACGCACGAAAGGCAAGTGTGCGTGCAGGACGAGACTTAGGTAGCCGGTTTCCATATAGATTCGATGCTAAAGGGAGAAGAGAATACGGAACAAACGGAAATAACGGAACAGACGGAAGCAGAGATTTTTCTGTTTGTTCTGTTATTTCTGTTTGTTCCGTATTCTCTCTTTTGTCTCTCT
>JANNUY010001170.1:0-1362 GCA_031414155.1 Acidobacteriota bacterium | reverse complement strand
CACGACAAAGTTTTTGAGAATTCGATGACGTGACAACTCCTGCTGCATTTTTACAGGAATCAAACGCTCGACTATCTTTCCCATCTGAATGTCTTCCGGTTCTTTTCCTTGCAACATAGCGCCCGCCATTTGATTCATCATGTGAGAACACAAATAGAAATAGAATTCGCTGAGAGTGAGATAAAGTTGTTGCCAAACTTCTTTAGGAGCGGCATCAAGCAAAGCGGGCATAAACTCAAGGCCCGGCATGAAAAGCCGCCCTCTGGCGGAGTCTCCCAATGATTTCAGATTCCGTTTTTCCTCTGCGATATACCGCTCAATGAAATCAGGCGCATAAAAAGATTCCGTGATCTTTTTCATGTCGCCGGTTTCCTCCCATTGCTTAATAAAAGCGTCGGCCAGCGCGATGACGGCGCGCTTTTCTTCAGGTGCCAATTCGTCGCTGATGTCAGCGGCTAGCCCCGTCGTCACTCCGAACCGACTCATCAGCAAGAGTAAAAGTAACCCTCTTATTATTTTCCGCATAAAATATCCTTTCCAATAACGTTACTTGCACGGTCGCGATTCATATCGCCGCAATACAGCCTGCATACTCCAAATCATCCCAAGCAAAGCGCCGCCAAAATTTGAAAGCCAAGCAATGCCTCCTCCTCGTGAACATTCTTCACTCGGACTAAGCGGATTGAAGTGCGCGTAAAGCAAATAAAGCGGAGCCATCGCCCAATAAACTGCTAACGCTCCGCCGATAGAACTTGGAATACTTGCTAACACTACGAAAAGCCACTTCATTGCTTGACGCCTTTTCAAAGCGAGAGATAAATGGAATGCGACTCGCGCGGTGCTTCATTCGACAGCAAGGTTTGGTGGCGACGTTTGCGCGCGGCGTCGGCGAAAAATTCGCTGACGATCAAGGCCAGCGGCAGTGCCAGCACGGTCAGCAGGCACAACAAACAAAAGGTAGATAACAAGATACGCATATTGAATTGATTAGCCGACGAGTTCAGCCAGTACGCCGTGTAACACCCAAGCGATGACGCCGAGGGCGCTCAGGATCATCGCTACGCATAAACCAGTCACGAGAATGACCATCATCGTTGCTCCTTAGTCATAACCAAGCGCGAGGAATATCAAATAAAGCGTCAGGAAAGTTGCGCCGACGCCAATGCCAATGCCAATCGCAATGGAGGCTCCGGTGGAAAGGTTCTTGCCTTTGGCCTGTGCGACGTTCGGATAAGGCACTTCGGTCGCAGCGCCCGTCTTGGCGTCAGTGATCGTGAACGAATCGGCACTGGCCTGACTGACATAGCCTGACAGCTTGGTTTTGTCGCGCAGTTTGATTTTGATTGTGGCTTCAGGGCCAGT
>JANNUY010001169.1:0-1323 GCA_031414155.1 Acidobacteriota bacterium | reverse complement strand
TAGCACCGCATCCGTCGTCGTGAACATAACACCCGCCGCGCGAAATTCATCCAGAGATTTTTCGGTCGTATCAGGCGCGACGCCGCGAATGGCGTCCGTGACCAACAGCACTTGCGTGCCTGCTTGCGCGAGGCCGAGTGCGGCAGCACGGACGCAGTAATCGGTGGCTACGCCAAAAATGACACAGGTTTGGTTGGCGAATGCGCCGCGCGCGCGCAGCCCTTCAAGCCAGGCGTTGGTGAAAAGGTCGAAGGCTTTCTTTTTCACGACGTAATGATTGCCTGGGTTGAGTTGCGTCGTGTCGTCAGCTTGCGCATCTGCATCGAATTCGTGACGCGGCAGTTGGGGCAAGGCGTTGAAGATGCGTTCGGCTCCGCGCGTGCCTTCGAGACAGTGCGGCGGAAAGATTTCAAACTCAGCATCACCCGGTTCGTGCGCGCAACGCGAAGAGATCGTCAGCAACCTGTGTTCGCTTGCCGCGCGCAACAGCCTTTCGAGATTGGGCTTGATTGCGTCGGCGTCGGGTACGGCCAGCGCGCCGTCGGCATCCATAAAATCGTGTTGCGTGTCTATGTCAAAAAAAATCATTGGCTCTGCCCTCGCCCTTCTTCACGTTTGAAAATGTGAAAGTCTGTCATCGTGTAAAGCACAAAGACGATACGCTGAATCGAACTGTCAGGATGTTGCGCAGCGTAATCGCGCACCGCCCCGATCATCGTTTCGGCGCAACGTTTCACAGAGAAGCGCGCTACACCTGTGCCCAAGGCAGGAAAGGCCAGCGACGAGAGTCGCCGTTCTTCGGCGCGCAACAAACTGTTCAACGTCGCATCAAGGATGATTGCTGCGCTCGTCGCCGTACCGGGTTCTTTGAGTACGTCGTCGTCCGCTTTGGAATAGCCCATCGCCGCCGCGTGAATCACGCAGCGATAAGGCATCGCGCCTGCCGTAGTCACGGCGGCTTCGCCCAGACGAATCGGCGCTTGCGAACGGCCTTCCTGGTCAATGATGTCGCCGCCTTTACGGTGAATGGCTCCCGCTACGCCGGAGCCCAGCGCGAGCCATGTGTTGGCCGCGTTGACGATGGCGTCTACGTCGGGTTGCTCAGTGATGTCGCCTTGTCGGATTTCGATTTGCATGGTTACTCAAACTCCATTGGTCATTGCGGTAAGCAGGCGTTCGCGTTCTGCGTTAAGCCGTTCGCTGAAGCGCACTGGATAAGCGGGCGCGTGGCGCAAGGTTTTGTATTTATCCGGTAACGCCGCCAGTTGCTGGCGCGCGCGCGTTTGCGTTTCGGCCAATGACGGCATGGGCGCGGCGAGTTCG
>JANNUY010001168.1:0-3219 GCA_031414155.1 Acidobacteriota bacterium | reverse complement strand
GTTTGGTATTAGCCAAACTATAAAGCCCTGCTAATACCAAACAACCAACAACCGACAACCGACAACCGACAACCGACTATGGGTTATCGCAACACACGTCTGCCGCAAGCCTTGAAACAGGAGATCAGCGCGATCTTGCAGCGCGAGCTCCGCGATCAAGTCACGGCGATGACCAGCATCACCGAAGTTAAAGTGAGCGCCGAACTCAGCGAGGCGCGCATATTCATCAGTGTATTCGGCTCCCCGACCCAACAACGCGCAATGTTGACCGTGTTAGAAGAGCAGGCCGTGTTCATCCGCCGCCTCCTCGGTCAGCGTATGCGTTTGCGTTCCATTCCGCCGCTGCAATTCGTGTTGGACGATACCCTCGAATATGGTGCGCGGATGTCGCAACTTTTAGATGAAATCGCAAAGGAGCTTCCCCCTGAAGATGTTGTTCCACCACCTGACCGAACTACGGATGCTTAGTTCGGTCAAGCAGCAACATAAGCAGGGCTGTATCAACTTATGTTAGGCCAAGTTATTGATCTGATTGAACGCCATCAACGTTTCGCCATCACGACGCACATCCGTCCCGACGGCGACGGCCTCGGCTCTTCGTTAGCCCTCTGCTGGATTTTGCGCGGACTCAAAAAAGAAGCTGACATCATCTTGCGCGACGACGTGCCGCACGCTTACGTCAAGCTGCCCGGCGCGGACGAAATTCGCGTTGCCACCGACATCGAAAGCGATTACGACGCGGTCTTTCTGATGGAATGCAGCGACAGCGAACGCCCCGGGTTGACGAGTTTGCCCGAACGCTTTCTGGTCAACATTGACCATCACTCGACGACGGCGCTTTACGCCAACATCAACTGGATTGATTCGACTGCCGCCGCCGTAGGCGAAATGGTTTACAACCTCGCCAAAGCCATCGGCGCAAAAATTTCGCCCGAAGCCGCCAGTTGCGTTTACGCTGCGTTATTGACCGACACCGGCTCGTTTCACTTTTCGAACACGACCGAACGTACCTTCAAGATTGCTAGCGAACTCGTGCGCCACGGCGCACAACCGGCCAAACTCTCACAAGCAATTTTTTATAACTACCCTTATGCCAAAGTCAGTCTGGTCGGCGAAGTCCTCTCGACTTTGCAGCGCGACGAATCAGGCCGCATCGCGTGGATCAAAATGTCGAAAGACGCGATGGAACGCACGCACGCGACCGAAGACGACACCGACGGCATCATCAATTACCCGCTCACCATCGGCGAGGTCGAAGCCGTCGCTTTCTTCCGCGAATTGCCCAACGAAACCTATCGCATTAGCTTGAGATCAAAGAACCGCGTCAACGTCGCCCGTGTCGCCGAACAATTCGGCGGCGGCGGACACAGCAACGCCGCTGGCTTCACTTTGCGCCAAGTGGATTACCCTGCGCTGACTACTGACGTACTCACCAAACTCAAAGAAGCCGTCGAAACCGCTCCGCCCGTTAACGGTAACGGGCGCGAAATCAAACCGCGTTAGTTTTTTCTCTGCAATTGTGGGAATCTCGCGTCCCACAACCGAACAGCCCAAGCCATCATTGCTTAACAATCACAACCATTTAGCCTCAGGCACGTCGTTTGTCTAAGGTTATGTAGAAAACTAGGTGAGTAGAACGCTACAACCGCACCGAGGTGAATTATGGCGAAGAGTTACCTTTCTTATACGGTAGCCGTGATCTTGCAAACGCTGGATAACGGCTATCAATACGGGTTCGACATCATGGATGTGACGGGTTTGCCAAGCGGTACCGTTTATCCGGCGCTCAGGCGGCTGGAAGAGAACGGTTACGTCAAAGGGCAGTGGGAAAAGCAGGCCATTGCGCAAAGAGAGCAACGTCCGCCGCGCAAATACTACGAGTTGACCAAAGCAGGGAAGGCGCTGCTGGCTGAAGCCGTCGCGCGTTATCGCCTGTTAGAGCAAACTACATTGGCGCCGCTGGCGACAAGCCAACCGAAAGAAGCGGAATAAAGGCTTCGCATGAAATTGCCTCTGCGACTGATTCAATTCATCGGCTTGATCGTACCGCTACGTTTGCGCGCCGATTGGCGGCAGGAGTGGGAAGCGGAGCTACGTTATCGCGAAACGCTGTTGGCGGAATGGGACAGGCTCACTTGGCAAAACAAACTTGATTTATTGCGACGCAGCCTGGGTGCGTTTCGGGACGCGCTCTTGCTGCAACCACCAAGACTGGAGGACGAAATGTTTCAAGATTTACGTTACGGCATCCGAATGTTGCTGAAAAACCCTGGCTTCACTTTGATTGCCGTCATCACGCTCGCGCTGGGCATCGGGGCGAATACGGCGATCTTCAGTTTGACGAACGCGCTGCTGTTGCGGTCACTGCCCGTGCCGCAGCCTGAGCAACTCGTAACCGTCATCCGGGGTGAAGGAATCAGTTTGGGGCCGCTTTCTTATCCTGACTTTGTGGCACTGCGCGCGCGCAATGAAGTGTTGTCGGGCTTGGCAGCGTTACATTTCACGGAGTTGAGCTTTGGCAATGGCAGCCGCAGCGAGGTGGTGCGCGGCGAACTGGTGTCGAGCGATTATTTTAACGTGTTGCGTTTGCCGCCAGCGTTGGGGCGCGGCTTCCTGCCCGAAGAAGAGCGCATCGCGCAGCCGGTCGCGGTACTCAGTCACGGCTTTTGGCAGAGCCGCTTTAACGGCGACCTAAACATCGTCAATCAGACGATTACGCTCAACCGGCAGAAGTACACCGTCATCGGCGTCGCGCCCGCCGAATTCAACGGAATAACGGAGATGTTCCCCACCGATCTCTGGCTGCCTTTGACGATGCTGCCACAGACAAGCCCTGCGTTGCAGTCCAGTCTTTCCAACCGCTTCGAGCAAATCTTTGCCGCCATCGGACGGCTCAAATCCGGCGTCTCGGTTGCGCAGGCGCAAACGGCACTGGAAACGATCAACCGGCAACTCGATCTGGCCGAACCGCCTCCCTCCGCGCGCCAGCGAAACGCGAACCAAGACCGCTCGCTAAAGCTCGAGCAGCCGCAGGGAATCGGCATCCCGTCTCTTCGACGGCGCGCGCAAATAGCCGCCGCGCTCCTGTTGGTAGTCGTCAGCATTGTGCTGCTGATTGCGTGCGCGAATGTGGCGAACTTGTTGCTGACGCGGGCAACAGCACGGCGCAAAGAAATTGCGGTGCGATTGGCGCTGGGCGCCAGCCGCTTTCGGCTCGTG
>JANNUY010001167.1:0-5720 GCA_031414155.1 Acidobacteriota bacterium | reverse complement strand
GGCTTTTCGTGCGCAGAACTTTCAACTCTCACGTCCGCAATTTTTTGGCGGAGCGCCGCAATACAACAACACGACGTTTGCCGCGCCGCCCACGGCTTACACCGGTGATGGTTCGGTGGCGTATTTCATCAAGTCTTCCGCTACGAAACTGCGCGCGCACGTTGGCAACGGCTATCGCGCGCCTTCGCTTTACGAACGTTTCGGCACGGGCTTTTTCGGCGGCAGCTTCAGCCCTTACGGCGACCCGCGCTTGCGGCCAGATCGTTCTATCGCGTTTGACACAGGTGTTGACCAACAGCTTTTCAAAGGCCGCGTCAGAGCCAGCGCAACTTATTTTTATACGCGCTTGCAAGAGGTGATCGTGTTTGATTTTAGCGGCTTCATCAATCCTGCGACCGATCCGTTCGGACGCTTCGGCGGCTATCGCAACACGGGCGGCGGACTCGCGCGCGGCGCGGAATTTTCAGTGCAAGCCAAGCCTACGCTGACAACTGATGTGATGGTGTCTTACACATATACGAACTCTGACCAGCGGCGTCCTTCGTCGGTGGCGGGTTTCATTCCGGTGTTCGGCATCTCTGACCACGTCTTTACGGCTTATGCCAATCAACGCATCGGCAAGCGCGTAGATGTGACTTTCGATCTCTTTGCGACGAGCGACTATTTCGTACCGCTGGGTTTCCCGTCGCGGGCTTTTCAATTCGACGGGCCGGTCAAGGCTGACTTGGGCGCGAGCTATACGTTGCCGTTGGCGAACGATCACCGCGTACGTTTTTATGGCAAGGTCGAAAATGTGTTCAATCGCACGTACTATGAAAGCGGTTTTCGTACGCCGAAGGCGACGTTTATTGGCGGTGCGACGTGGACGTTTTAGCGTGAGAGGGGTTAGCTTTTGGGCTGGGAAAATATGATAGACGATAAAACTGCGACAAGCCCAAAAGCCCTCAAGCGCATCAGTTGGCTATTCTTCCTGGCGCTGATGGCGCTATATGTTGCGCTGATGCCGGGAACGATTGAGGGGCAAGGTTACAATCAGGAAAATCTGGCGGCAGCCAATCAAATCGTAACCAACTGCGTCAACGTTGCCACTGGGCAGCCAATGATTCGGGTTGAGTGGACCAGGCATGGTTTCATCGAACCTATTTTCCAATTGCCGTTTGCTTTCGCCAGCCGCGCGTTATTTCACGGTCAGGTGAAATGGACGGGGCGGCTGGCGAGCTTTCAACCGATGCTGGCGACTTCCTGGCTTTGCACGTTACTGCTGCTTTGGACGGTTCGACTAACGCGCAGCTTGCGCTGGGGGGTGCTGTTGGCGGTTTGCGCCGGCTTGGGAACGATGCTCTGGCCTTATGTTTATATCGGTCTTGAAACGACGCAATCGCTGGCGCTAATGCTTGCGGCTTATCTGGTTTTGGGGCGAGAGCCAACCAGAACTTGGCCTGAAACGTGGTGGTTTGCCATCGCTTGCGCCGTCGCCGTGGCGGTAAAGTTGAACGGCATTTTTTTGGCTCCGGCCATTGGCTTTTTGATACTGAAGTATGTGAGCCGAAGCCTGCGGCCAAGTCTGAAACTGATTGGTGTATTGAGCGTTATTGCGACGATATACGGGCTGAATTGGCTGGCCAAGGCGCGTTACTGGTCGGGCATGGACGGCGGAACGAATTATTACGAAGCGTTGTTGGTTGACAGTCCCTTAACCGCCGCCTTGCAAGCGTTTGCCTACTTCGGTTCACCGAATAAGAGCTTGCTCCTGTTCTGCCCTATCTTGGCGCTGAGTTTCGCTACGATGGGCAGAGCGTGGCGGAGACAACCGCAGATCGTGATTTTCGCTTGGTTGTTGCTCGGCGGACTGATTAGCGGCTTTTCGATCACTGTCATGTGGGCGGATGAAACTTGGGGGCCGCGATATTTACATGCTGCCGTCGCGCCGCTGCTGCTATGTCTGGCAGCAACAAAAGCGGCGCGAGTCTTTCAGTGGAAGCGCGAAGCTCTGACCCTTGCGCTGTTGGTTTTGGGCATGGCGATTTCGTTGTTGGGCAGCTTGTTTTCTTATGGTGCGTTGCATCTGGCGGCCACCCAAAGCTCACAGGCCACGCTCGAAGCCTTGCAATACGATCCGGCCTGGAATCATCTTCGGTTTAACTGGCAGCTTTTTCGGATTTGGGTGCGAAGCGATTCCGACAACTCGAATCAGTCGGCGTGGTGGCCGCCGCCCCGCCATTGGTGGTTCGCCAAACCCGAAGGTACACCGCCGGAAAACCCCATTGATTTGAAAAGCGTGGCTCAGCCTCAACCACTCTGGGTGCAAAGCTGGCGACCGACTATGTCAGTCTCTCCCCGTACGTTTTTGCTTTTACGCGGAATGTGCTGCTTGTGCCTAGTGTTAGGTCTGGGCGGAATGGTATGGATTTGGCGGCAGGCAGCGGCGGCGGACCGATACTTAAAAACCACGGAGAGTTTGTTATGAGCATTGCGACCAAAACCGGAGACGCCGGACAAACAGGTTTGATCGGCGGCGCGCGCGTATCCAAAGCCGATGCCCGCGTTGAATCTTACGGCACGGTAGACGAATTGATCGCCGCGCTCGGCTGGACGCGCGCCGTGTGCGAAGACGATGACATCAAAGAGCGCATCAAAGCGATTCAAGGCGAGTTGTTTCAGGTGAACGCCGCACTGGCGACCGTGCCCGATGGCGAACGCATTCCGCCCGAAGTCACCACGGCGATGATTGACGGGCTTACTGAACAAGTCGCTGAGATCGAAAAGATGGACGGCATTTTCGCCGATTGGGCTGTGCCGGGTGATTACGCCCCGTCAGCCGCGATGGATGTGGCGCGCACCGTATGCCGTCGCGCTGAACGTTGCGTCGTTCGCCTGATTGAAGAAAACGATGACGCGCGCTTTCCGCCTGCGATGGTTTACTTGAATCGCTTGTCAGATTTGCTGTGGCTTTATGGACGGCTGATGGAAATTCGCGCAGGCGTCAACAGCAAGTTGCGCGGCGCATCCGCCGGGCGCAGTTGGTCAAAGGCTTGGTAAACTTTCCCCGGTCTGCTGACGAGGTTGAAAGCGCGGCGGAAGAAAACGCATAATCTTAGCCATCCCCATCATCCTTCCCCAACATTCTTATTGTTTAATCGTCTTGTTTAACGAGGTATCGCATGAAGTCTTGCTTACTGGCCTTGTGCCTGTCGTTTGGGTTCTCTGTCAGCACATTCGCACAAACCAACGCGCGGTTGGTCGGCCAACTTGATCCATATCCAGACGTACACAATCGCTATGCCGACGTGTGGGGCGAAGGGAATTACGCCTATCTCGCGTCTTATCGTGGCAGCGGCATCATGATTATTGATATTGCCGACCCGCGTAACCCGCGCCAAGTCGGGTTTTATGACGCACCTATTTCGGCGCAGTTCCGCGACGTGATTGTCAAAAACGGCATCGGATATTTTTCGAGCGATGACGGCCAGGGCGTACACATTGTGGACGTGCGCGACCCTGCGAATCCGCGCTTGCTGAGTACGATTACGCCTAGCGAACAAGGCTTTAGCTCGGTTCACGAACAGCATTTAGACAACGGCTTTCTGATCGAATCGGATTCGCGCACGAACAGGATCAAGATCTTTGACGTGCGTGATCCGGCGCGTCCTGTTTTCAAATATGACGTGACGGTCAACGCGACGCGCGAAGCCGTGCATAACACTTTCGCGCAAAACGGGCGGATGTATACGTCGGGGCTGAACGGCTCAATGGATGTTTACGACATCTCGAATCTGGCGACGACCGCGCCGCGCCGTTTGGCGACGATCAACAGCGGCGGCGGTTCGCACAGCACATGGGCGACGAATGACGGCAAAATTCTCGCCAGTTGCCGCGAATCTTTTGGCGGCGACGTAAGGCTTTATGACATGACGGACGGCGCGAATCCGAAGGTGGTCTCGACTATCACGCTCGCTTCGATTGGCCTCACGACCGAACGCGATGGTTACAGCGCGCACAACCCGATGATCGTGGGCAACATGCTTTTCGTCACATGGTATCAGGCCGGCACGCTGGTGTGGGACATCAGCAATCCAGCTTCGCCAGTTTATCTGGGCGGATATGACACCTTCCCCGGCCCGGTGGATTGCCCGGTGGATTGTTATGCGGGCAACTGGGGCGTTTATCCGTTTAGCGGACTCGACCGCGTGCTGTTGAGCGATCTCGACGGTGGGCTGTTTATCGTAGATTTCAGCGCCCTCATCCCGAACGCCAAAGTCGTATCGTCCGCAAGTTATATGTTCACTGACGTAGCGCCGAATTCCATCGTGACGGCGTTTGGCGTCAATCTGGCGAATGCGACGGTCGCGGCGGGTACGATTCCGTTGCCGACGACGTTAGGCGCGGCGACCATTGCCGTGCAGGACGTGACAGGCACTGAACGCGTCGCGCCGCTGTTTTTTGTTTCGCCCGGACAAATCAATTTTCAGATTCCGCCGGATACGCAACCCGGCCCGCTGTTGCTCAAATTCACCGACCCCAGCGGACGTGTCACGCAATCGGCGGCTGTGGCGCAATCGGCTGCGCCTTCGATTTTTACCTTCAACGCCAGCGGCAACGGAGCCGCCGCTGCGTTGGATGCTTTCACGTCAGCCTTGCCACCCTTTGCCGGATTACGCATGAACGGTGAGGCGAACATCATCGCGTTATACGCTACGGGGTTGGGCGCAGAGGCCACTGATGCCGGAACGGAAAATGTGGCTAGTTCAGTGAGAGTGCTTATCAACGGTTTGCCCGCGACAGTGCAATACGCCGGACGCGCGCCGGGTTTCGTCGGCTTGAATCAGTTGAACATCGTGTTGCCCGCGGGGTTATCGAGCGGCGCACAACGCTTGCGCATCGGCAGAGGCGGTTTGTTTAGCAACGAAACGACGATTGCGATTCAATGAGAAGAATAAAATTCCTGGTTATGCTTTCCTGCTAGACATCGTTAATTTGCCTAACTATCATCCGCCACATTGGAAAAGTAGGCTTACTTAATGTTTTGCCTTTCCAGACTGATCAACTGCCGACCAGACAGGCGCTCATGACGCCTAATAATCATGGATCGGCAAACTCAACGGTGATTTATGAAAAAGAGTGCATACGCCTGTAATGGCTCGTGGCTTTCGGTTGGCTTGCTGACCGTATTATTTAGTGTCGCGGTTTTTGCGCAAACGCCTGACGCGGCGCTGGCCAGCATACCGGCAGAAGAAAAAGCCGCCGTGCCTGTGATCAAAAAGCCGACTCTCGCGCCGGAAAATTGCAAGATCAGGAATTTCGGCAAAGTCACCGATCAATACTTTCGTGGCGCACAACCCAAGCCAGAAGAATACGCGCAACTCGCGGCCCTCGGCGTGAAAACGGTGGTTGATTTGCAGGCGGAAACCTCATCATTCGCCAAAGCCAAGGCCGAAGCCGCCGGATTGCTTTATATCAACGTGCCGATGAGCGACACCAAATATCCGCCGCAAGAAACCGTGCAACGCTTTCTTGAGCTGGTGAAAGATCAGGCTAACTTTCCGATCTTTGTGCATTGTCACGGCGGACGCCATCGCACCGGCGCGATGACGGCAATTTATCGCATGACCTTTCAAGGCTGGGATGTGCAAAAGGCTTACAGTGAAATGAAGGACTACGATTTTTATACGCGCTGGGGGCACGAACCCATCAAGACTTTCGTCTTTGATTATTGGACGAAT
>JANNUY010001166.1:0-2157 GCA_031414155.1 Acidobacteriota bacterium | reverse complement strand
CGAAGCGCCCGCGCCCGCGACGACTTCGGCACTTTCGACGTTAAAGGTGTCAATGTAACTGCCAAGCGACGCGCCGAAGGTTTGAATTTCGGTGCGCGAGTTGTTGACGCGCTCGCCGTCAACGACGAGCAAGACGCGGCTGGCTTGCAGTCCGCGCAGGTTCGGCGAAGCCAACGGCGAACTCGAATTGAAGACAAACAGGCTCGGCGTGTCTTTCAAAATCTCGCCCGGACTCACAGGCATTTTCTCTTCGATGGATTGCGCCGTCTCGACCGTGACGTTGAGCGGAATGTCAGCGTCGGCGCGCAAGCCGCGATCAGCGGTCACGATGATGACTTCTTTCAGGTTGCCGACTGAGAGTTGCACGTTTTGTGTGATCGGTGCGCCTTCGACGTTGAGGGTGTTGCCCGCTTCGTTAAACCCCTGCGCTTTGACTACGAGGCGATATGAGCCAGAAGCCACGACGGCGAAACTATATTTGCCCTGCCCGTCGGTGCGCGTGTTGCGCACGCTGTTGGCGGCCTGATTGATTAAGTCCACCGCCGCGTTTGCGACCACGCCGCCAGTGGCATCGGTGACTGTGCCACTGATTGTAGCTGTTTGCGCATAGGCGTTAGCTAACAACACACTCGTAAGTGCCATTAGCAAACCGAGGTGGTGACTCCGCGAAATTCGTCGTGAGGTTCTCATAAGTGATTTTTCTATAATAACTGTCGGTTAAGTTTTGGTCGTCGGTGCGAGAGCGACTCATTTGATGTGGTGTGACGTTATGTTTGAAAAATGGTTTACGCGCAGGGATCAGGGCTTGACTTGGGGCTGAGAGGAAGCGAACCGGCGACGCGCAAACATCCACGTGCCGTAAAGTGTGACGAACAAGGCAACCGCGTAAACAGCCAAATTTAGCTTCTGGTAAGTCGTGAGCGGGGCGGGTGTGTCACGCATCAAGACCGACCAAAGCAGAAACGCGGCGAATGCTAGCGTCTCAAGCCAGAAAAGCCAAAGCGAAATGATGACATTGCGCATAATTTAATTTTACCACCAACCGCGTGGAGACAAGGCCAAGAAAGCCGTCAGCAAAATGCTTAAATGAATCGCCAACGCCCACGGCGCGAGGCGATGAATGCCGCTGCGTAATTGCGTTTCGAGGGATTCGACATCGCCCTTGCCCGCCTCGATCTTTTTCAGAATTTGTCCTGAACCTGAAGCGCCCAGCACCAGCACGACTGCGAGGATGACGACGACACCGAAAGCGGCGAGTTTCGCCATCAACCACGGGATGTTCCAAATCGGCCACCAACCCCGCAAGTAAGCGAGGGCGAGTCCGGTCGGAATCACCAACGTATAAGCAACTGTTACATACAAATCCAGCTTCTCGGCGATGTGCGCACGATCAATCCGCACGGCGATGGGCAGGTTGCGGTTGCGCATGCTCAGGCTCAGTGAAAAAACGACTAAGTCAAAGCCCAGCCAGATTACGAAAAGGAAGACGTGAAAGAGTAATAACAACTCGCCGAGCAGTTCGCTCAAGGTCATCGCTTTGCCTCACAAATGTAAGAGTGCGAATTCCATTGCACCCATTCGCACATCTCCCGGTCAAAGGGCGTTAGCTTAATAGTTCAACGCAGTCATTTGCGCTGCCCAGTCTTTTCAGTCTTTCGACGCAAGCGCGTCAAGGGTTTCACCAGTCAGCCGATAGACCGTCCATTCGTTCATCGGTTCAGCGCCGAGGCTTTTATAGAAATTGATCGAAGGCTCATTCCAATCCAGCACTGCCCATTCAAAGCGTCCGCAATTGCGCGCCTTCGCCAGTTGCGCCAGATGCACCAGCAGCGCCTTGCCGATGCCTTTGCCGCGCATTTCGGGCTTGACGTAAAGGTCTTCGAGATAAAGCCCACGCCTGCCGACAAAGGTTGAAAAGTTGTGAAAGTAAAGCGCGAAACCTACTGCCACTCCATCGTATTCAGCGATCACACATTCAGCCACCGCCTTTGCGCCGAACAATTCATCGCGCAACGTAGCTTCATCTGCTACGACCGCATGGGCGAGCTTTTCGTATTCCGCCAACTCACGAATGAATTGCAGAATCAATGCCACATCGTCGACTGTAGTTGGTTTAATATTGAGCGTCATCTCTTGAACATTAGGCTTTCACATTGG
>JANNUY010001165.1:0-3799 GCA_031414155.1 Acidobacteriota bacterium | reverse complement strand
GCCTTGCGAATGATTAGCAAGGTTCAGTTGTTCAAACGCGCTACGAGCCTGGGCGGCGTCGAAAGCCTGATCGAACATCGCGCTTCGGTCGAAGGGCCGAATTCAACTGCGCCGCCGGGGTTGTTGCGGGTTTCAGTCGGCTTGGAGCACGCCGATGATTTGTTGGCCGATTTGTTGCAAGCGCTGGATTGACGCGGCTGCACGAGCTTGACGAGTTCAGCACTGCGGGCGCATCGTTTATTCGCAATTCCGTTCACAAGTTTTACTCAAACCACAACTGATGTCGGTTCCCCTTCGATCACTGCGACGCGCTTGCGGGCGCGTCTTTTCGGGAGAAACACGTATGCGAAAGAAACTTATTCTGTTGCTGTTGGTGAGTTGCGGCTGTGCCTTCACTTTGCACCGCACTTTCGGACAAGGGCGTGGCACGGCGACGCCTGAAATGCTGGCGCGGCGCAACGCCATCGAACAGGAACTGCAATCCATCGCCGTCGTCGAACGCAAGCTGATGATTCCGATGCGCGACGGCAAGCGAATGGCGGCGGACATTTATCGCCCAAAAGACGCGTCGAAGAAATACCCGACAGTGTTTTCGCGCACGCCTTACAACTTCAACTATTGGGACGTGCGCAGCGGCGCGGTGCGCGATATGAGCCAGCAACTCGAAGCCGTCAAACGCGGTTACGCGCACATCACGATGAACGAGCGCGGGCATTTTTTCTCGGAAGGCAATTACGACATTCTCGGCGCTCCGTTAAGCGATGGCGATGATGCGCTGAAATGGATTTCGTCGCAGTCGTGGTCGAACGGCAAGGTTGGCACGATTGGTTGTTCTTCGACTGCCGAATGGCAAATGGGCGTAGCGTCGCTCGGCAATCCCGCGTTTGCCGCGATGATTCCGCAAGGCTTCGGCGCGGGCGTGGGCAGAGTCGGCGGTTATTACGAACAGGGCAATTGGTATCGCGGCGGCGCGGTGCAAATGCTTTTCATTGCGTGGCTTTACGGCGAACAGAATCAGGTACGCCCAATGATGCCGCCCAACGCCTCGCAAGAAGAGTTGATTCGTGAGTCGAAATCTTTCGACCTTGCGCAGCAGTTGCCGCCCGTGGATTGGTCAAAGGCGCTCACGCACTTGCCCGTGATGGACATTATGAAAGCCGTAGACGGGCCGAAAGGAATTTTCGCCGACGAGATGCCGGTGCCAACGGGCGGCGCGATGATCAAACGCGCGCCGAATGATCCGGCTTGGTACAAAGGCGGCTTGTGGCACGACAACATGCCGGTCAACGTGCCCGGCTTCTGGTTCATGTCGTGGTATGACGTATCGGTCGGGCCGAATCTCGCCGCCTACAACCATGTGCGCAAAACGGCGCGGCCTGAGATCGCCGATCAGCAATATGCAGTGATCGCGCCCACGTTGCATTGCGCTTATACGCGCGCGAGCGAAAACACTGTCGTCGGCGAACGCAGCATGGGCGATGCGAGGTTGAATTACAGCGAACTCACTTGGGGTTGGTTTGATCGTTTTCTGAAAGGCGAAGATAACGGCATTCTCACGAAGATGCCTAGAGTTCGTTACTTCACGATGGGCATCAACAAGTGGCAAGCGTCTGAAACGTGGCCGCCCACGGGCGCGCAACCGATGAGCATGTTTCTGTCGAGCGGCGGCAAGGCGAATACGTTAAATGGCGACGGCGTGCTGAGCTTGGCGGCTCCGGCGACGGACGCACCTGACAAGTTTGATTACGACCCGATGAGTCCGGTGCCTTCGTTTGGCGGCAACGTTTGTTGCACCGGCAACGCGGTGCAAGGCGGTGCGTTCGATCAACGCAAGATGGAAGAACGCCCGGACATTTTGGTTTATAGCTCAGAACCGCTCAAAGAAGGCATCGAAGTGAGCGGCCCGATTGAAGTCACGCTCTATGTTTCCTCCGACGCCAAAGACACTGACTTCACGGTCAAGCTGATTGACGTTTACCCGGACGGACGCGCTTACAATCTGGACGAAACGATTCAGCGCATGCGCTATCGCAACGGATACGACAAACCGCTCGCGTGGATGGAAGCGGGCAAGGTTTATAAAGTCACGCTGCAACCGATGACGACCAGCAATTTCTTTGAAGCCGGTCATCGCCTTCGGTTGGAAGTGTCGAGCAGCAACTTCCCGCGCTTTGATCGCAACCTGAATACGGGCGGGAAGAATTATGACGAGACGAAAGGCGTGGTCGCGCACAACGCGGTGCATCATTCGCGGCAGTATCCGTCAGAAGTGAAGCTGACGGTGGTGAAGAAGTAGTTCAAATGGAAACAAGCAGCCATCAGGGCAATGGAGTTAGGGATGTATTGCGTGCGCTTGCGGAAGTGCGAGACGGCTGCTTTTACAATCTCTACGTTGAGTTGTCTCACATCGTGCGACAACCGCCGCCGCAGATTGATTTCAGAATTCGTCGAATTGCAGATTGCGACGATGTGATTATCTTTGTGTCGGTATCGGCTGACCGTACTGACGGAATAAATGTTTGTTGGTCAATCGTACTTGAGACACGCTCCGAGTCGCTCGTCGTAGCTGCTAGGATTGAGCTAATGGGCGATACAGATGTTCAAGAAGTGTTTTCGCTATCACACACAACGTCTGATTCAAAAATTGCAGCAGCGATGATTCATAAATACTCAAGCGAATTATGCCTTGAGCGCGATTGGATTGCCCAGGCAAACAGTGATGGAATCTCATGGGGGTCTCTCTTTGCGGTGCATCATTCGCGGCAGCATCTGTCAGAAGTGAAACTGACGGTGGTGAAGAAATGAGTGTGGCCTCGGACTGAGATGAGGTGATTGCACGTTTGAGACGATTACGAGGTTAGCAACCGCCTAATACAGTGCTATCCTGATGCTGGAGGTAAACGATGACTTTAATACTCGAAGCGGTCTATGACGGAAAGGTGTTGCGACCGGTTCAGCCGCTGGATTTGAAACCCAATACCCGGCTGTGCATCACCGTTGAAACGAAAGAACCGGAAGCAAAGCCTAACCGCTCGTTCCTGCAAACAGCCCGTTTGCTCGAATTGGAAGGGCCAGCCGACTGGTCGTCAAGAATAGAGGAGTATCTTTATGGGGATGACGCTGACGCCGCGCAGTAAAGTCTTTCTCGATACGGCCTACGCCATCGCGCTGTCTTCGCCGAAAGACGAACACCACGAACAAGCCTTGCGTTTGGCGGAAGAGATTGAGGCGGAACAGATTAAGCTGGTTACGACGCGGGCGGTGTTTTTTGAGATCGGCAATGCGCTGGCAAGACAACGCCATCGCGCAGCAGCCCTTGAGTTGTTGGACTCGCTTGAGTTCGACCCTGAGGTTGAGATTATACCTGCCTCAGAAGAACTCTGCGCGCAGGCCTTTGAGCTTTATCGCACTCGGCCTGATAAAGAATGGGGGCTGACCGATTGCCTGTCATTTGAGGTCATGCGGGAACGAGGGATAACCGTCGCACTCACCACCGATAAACATTTTACTCAAGCAGGCTTTGAGGCGCTGCTGCAATAACTCGAAACAAATTGGTCGCCGCACCTGAAATCGCGATTAGGGTAACACGAGGCTGACGAAATTTAGTTCCATTGGGCCTGCCGTTGTTTGAGTTCTTTCAACTTTTCCTGAATGGCTTTGGCTTCGTCGGGTTCAGGTTTGGTGCGCAGATAAGTTTCCAAGTCAGCGATGGCCTGCGGATAATGATGCAACGCCGCCAGCACCAGGCCGCGATCACGCAGTTCTTCTGCCGCTGGATGAATCAGCATTACGCGCTCAA
>JANNUY010001164.1:0-1629 GCA_031414155.1 Acidobacteriota bacterium | reverse complement strand
CGCGCCGTCACTTTCGCATTGGCGATGACCGCCTGATTTTCGTCCGTCACCACACCAGAAAGCGCCGCCGTAGTGGCTTGCGACCATCCGCTCAGTGACAGGCTGGCGATCAACGCCATCAAGCTAAATGCTTTAAATAACCTATTTTTCATAGCTCCCTCCAAGGAATTGAAATGTGACAAGATGTCACATTGAAGAAATTTCAGTTTTTTTGAAACTGTTTTGCAGAAATAATTCGGCAAATGGCATACCACTCAAGATATGGCAGCTAAATCAAGCGAAGCGGAAAGTTAGGCAGAGAGCAACCAAGATGATGGTCAAAACTGGTTTGGCTTTCGAGATATAAATTCAAATTTTCGGAAACTTCTGCGTGACAATTCGCCCCAGCCTCCTAATCCAAATTGTCGCACTGGCAGTCTTTGCAACGCTGTGTTACCTCTTAACGCACTATGATTACCATCGCCGACATACAAGCCGCCCGTGAACGGTTGGGCAAAGCCGTATACCGCACGCCGTGTCCGCATTCGGCTACGTTAAGCAAGCTGTGCGGGTGCGAGGTTTATTTCAAACTCGAAAACCTGCAAATGACCGGCAGCTTCAAGGAACGCGGCGCGCTCAACAAGCTCGCGCAATTGAGCAAAGCTGAAAGAGTCGCAGGCGTGATTGCGGCCAGCGCTGGCAATCACGCGCAAGGCGTCGCCTATCACGCTACGCGCCTCGGCATTAGGTCGGTGATTGTGATGCCGCGGACTACGCCGCTCGTGAAAGTCTCGAACACGCGCGAACTCGGCGGCGAAGTCATCTTGCACGGAGCCAATTACGACGAAGCCTTTGCCCGCGCCAAAGAGTTGGCGGCGGAGCACGGCTACACTTACATCCACGCTTTTGACGACGAAGCCATCATCGCCGGACAAGGAACCATCGGCCTTGAATTGCTCGAAGAAGAAACCAAATTCGACGCGGTCATCGTACCCATCGGCGGCGGCGGCATGATCGCGGGCATCGCCATTGCGATGAAAACCATGCGTCCCGACCTTCGCATCATCGGCGTCGAACCGGCGTATGTTCCCTCAATGAAATCCGCTGTCGCCGAAGGCCATCCTGTCACGGTGACGAGCCAGCCCACGATTGCCGACGGCCTCGCAGTTAAACGCGCCGGAGCCTTTCCGCTCGAAATCGTGCAACGTTACGTAGACGACATCGTCACCGTCACCGAAGGCGAAATCTCCAGCGCCATTTTGAAGCTACTCGAAATCGAAAAGACCGTAGCCGAAGGCGGCGGCGCGGCAGGCTTGGCGGCAGTACTGTTCAAAAAAATCGCCAACCTCGAAGGCAAACGCGTCGCCATCATCATCTGCGGCGGCAACATTGATCCGAACCTGCTCTCGCAAATCATCGAACGCGGCCTCGCCAAAGACGGACGCCTCATTCGCGTCGCCACATTGGTACGCGACCGTCCCGGCGAACTCGCACGCATCTGCCAACACGTCGCCGACGCCGGCGCGAACATTCTCGAAGTCGAACACAACCGCGCCTTTTCAAACCTCGAAGTCGGCGGTGTCGAAATCGAACTCACGCTCGAAACCCGCGACCATCAACAGATCGAACAGTTGTTGGATGTGTTAAAGC
>JANNUY010001163.1:0-17864 GCA_031414155.1 Acidobacteriota bacterium | reverse complement strand
CTCAATCTGATTTCGTCTGGTTGCGGCGCGGCGCTGGCTCCGTCACGCCACCGTTTTGAGTCCGCAGGAGGCGCAGGCGAATTCAAGGTCGCCACGTTTAACAACTGCGCGTGGCGGGCGAGTACGGGCGCGAGTTGGATTACGTTGACGAATGCGAATGCCAATCCCACTGGAAGCGGGAACGGGCGCGTGAGCTTCAATGTGGCGGCGAATACGACCAGTCAATTTCGCGGTGCCACAGTCATTGTCGCGGGGCAAAGCGTAACCATCGAACAGGCAGGCGCAGGCGGCACTTGTTTGCCGCGCGCGCTCAGCGCCAGTCAAATCATCACCGGTCAGGCCATCACCGGCAATTTGTCGGTGAGCAGTTGCCGTTCGCGCTATCGTTTGGGGACGAGCAACTATTTTTCCTTCGCGGCAGACACTTTCAGCTTCAGCGGCAAAGCCGGACAAAGCGCCGCGTTTAGAATCAACCCGACGAATTGGGGCGCTTATGTTTATCTCAGCAATGCCGCCGGTGAAATCATTGGCGAAGGCTCGGTTCCTTTTGCCGAACCATGGCAATTCACGTTGCCAGCCGATGGGAATTACCTGCTTGAACTGACGACCTTTCAGGCGCGCAGCAGCGGAGCCTATTCCGGGAGCTTCGCGTTGACGGGCGGCGTATGCGTGCCGGTTATGAGTCCGGCGTATCAGAGCTTTGACGCGGGAACTGGCACGGGCAGCGTAACCGTTACCGCCGCTGCCGGTTGTTCGTGGACGGCGCAATCCAGTGCGAGTTGGCTCACGATCACCGAAGGCGCGAGCGGCAACGGCAAGGGCGTAGTGAAATTCAGTCTGGCGTCCAACAACGTTTCGACGTTGCGGCGCGCGGCGCTGGCGATTAACAGCCTGAACGCAGTCATCGAACAAGCCGGATTGGGCGGCAATTGTTTGAGCCGTCCGCTCACGCCCGGCCAGACCGTCAGCGGCGAACTGAGCAACGCCGATTGCCGCAGCACGCTGCCCAGCGTTTTCAATCAGGTGGATGTCGCCGACGTATACGCTGTCAATTTGCAGGCGGGCGATGTGGTTTTCGTGAGTTCGACGGGAACGCCTTTCGCGCCCGCGCTGGCGTTACGGGATGCGAGCGGCAAGTTGTTAGCCACCCACGACAGCTTCATCGCTTCGCGTCTGCCGGTCGAAGGCTTCGTCACGATTCAGCGCGCGGACACTTATTACTTGCACGTGCGCGGCTTGTCTCTGAGCTACGCGGTGACATTGCTGGCTAGTTCGACGGCTTGTTCGGTGACGCTCGGTGCGAGCGGGCAAACCTTTGAGAGCAATGGCGGCAGCGGCAGCTTTACGGTTGCTGCGGCAGATAGCTGCGCGTGGCGGGCGCTAAGCGATGCGAGTTGGATCGCGTTGGCGGCGAATAGCGGACGCGGCAATGGTAGGGTTGATTTCACGCTTGCGGCTAATCCGTCGAATGCCTTGCGTACCGGTACGATCATCGCCAACGGACAGGCTTTTATGCTCACCCAAGCCGGAGCGGGCGGTGCGTGCGCGCCTATCGAACTGCCGGTTAATACAACGGTGAACGGTCGCGCGAGTGCGGGCGATTGCCCGTCACGCCTGCGCACGACGAATAACCCGTTGTCACGGCGTTATCGTTTCACTTACACCGACGGGCAGTTGCTGGCGGCTACGATGACCGCGCCCGTCGGACAAACCAACTTGAACCTCAATCCTGAGCTAATAGTGACCGATGCCAACGGGTGCGAACTCGTAAGACCTTTTGGCACAGCTCCGCGCTTGCCGGTAAGAGACAACACCTATTTCACGTTGCCCGCTGCCGGTACCTATTTTCTCGAAGTCGTTTCTTACTTTTCCTCTCAGGCAGAGTATCGGCTCACGTTGGCGACGCCCACCAGTTGCGCGGTGGCGGTTTCGCCTGTTGCGGCGCGCTTAGAGACTGGGGAAGCAACCGGCACGTTGCGCATCCTGACGCAGGCGGGTTGCGAGTGGTCAGCCGGTTCAGGCGTTGAGACATGGCTGACGTTGACGACACCGACGGGGCTTGCGAATGGCACCGGCCCCGGCACGGTGAACTATCGCGTAGCGGCCAATACGACCAGCGTCGCCCGACTCAGCGCGTTGCGCGTCACTTTGCGCAGCAACAGTGCGACTGCGGATTTTCCGGTTGAGCAAGCCGGCCCGGGCAGCACCTGCGGCGCGGTGCCGTTGACGCTCAATCAAGCGGTGCAGGGAACGCTCAGTGCGGCGGATTGTTCCGCGCGTTATTACGACCCGTCCAACAATCAGATGACGCAAGCTGACCGCTATTCGTTTACGGGGCAGGCGGGTGAAACCATTGCCCTGCTCGAACCGGCGGACTTTCAACTCAGTTCGTTTTTGAATTACACGATCAGTCTCGCCAACGGATTGGCATTGGCGAGGTATGAATCGTTGGGCCGCAATGAAAAGCCTTTCGCCCAATTCACGCTGCCCGTGTCAGGCGAGTATTGGCTCGAACTCGCGCGGCGTTCTGATGCCAGTCCGGCGGTTTTGAATTACGCGGTAACGGTGTTGTCAGCGAGTTCGAACTGCCAACCCACGTTAGCCAGACAACTCAGCGCCTTTGATTCAGCCGCCGGTTCCGGCAGTTTTGACGTAACGTTAAACGCTGGTTGCAACTGGCGCGCAGTCAGCACGTCTGACTGGCTCACGCTGACCAACGCCAGCGGCACGGGTAATGGCACCGTGCGTTTTAGCGTTGCGGCAAACACCATGATGTCGTCGCGTTACGCCACGATTTATGTAGGCCAGCAACCATTTTATGTTTTGCAGGGCGGCGTTGAGAGTACGTGCGTTGTTAGTCCGCTCATTCCCGGTCGGCTGGTGAATGGCAGCTTGAGTTCATCAGATTGTAATTTTTCAGGGTTTGAGCGGGACTTGCCTCCCAGCCGACGGCAGGTAGCGGATCGCTACACTTTCAGCGGCAAGACAGGAGATCGTTTTTCGGCTTTCCTGATTGGCGGTGGCAGGCACCTGCGATTGTTTGACGCGGCAGGCACGCTGCTGGTGCAACACAGCAACGCCGCGAGCGAGATCACTTCGATCAATCTGCCTGCCGATGGCAAGCCGTTTATTTTGCCCGCCGACGGCACCTATTTCGTAGACGTGGTGGATTCGTATCGTATCAACTTAGGCGGATATCAACTGGTGGTGAATGTCGCACCGAACGATTGCGAAACCGCCGTGAGCAATCTCACGCAACGCTTTGAAGCCAGCGGCGGCGCGGGTAATTTGCGACTGATAACGAATAATAACTGCGCGTGGAATATCGTCGCGCTGGCTGATTGGGTGACGCTTGCCAACGCCAGCGGCAGCGGCAGCGGCAGCGCGACTGTCAATTTCACAGTGGCGGCAAACACTACGGCGCAACGGCGCGTTACGCGGTTGGTCGTGAACGGGCAGATTTTTACGCTGATACAAGCTGGCACGGCGGGTTCGTGCGCAGTGCAAACGCTCACACCGAATCAAATCGTCAACGGCGAATTGACCGAATCGGATTGCTTGCCGTTACAGTCGTTCGCGGCGTCCTTGCTTATCGGCACCACGCCGCAGTTTGTGGCCGATCGTTATAGTTTCACGGCGACGGCCAATCAGCAGATACGCATTCAAACCGGAGATCATTGGCAACCGGCGATTACCTTGCTGGATGCCAATGGCGCGGTGCTGAACCAATTCGGTCAGCCCGAACGTTATTTCAACCCGCAAGCGGTCAGCTTGCCTGACACTGGCTATTTCAGCTTGCCCAACGCGGGCACTTATCAAATCGAAATCGCCAGTCAGGGGCGCTTCGCTTATCAACTGTTCGTAGGCTTGACACCGACAGGTTGCACTTATGCTACGACTTCCAGCACGCGCTTTTACGACGCGAGCGGCACGGGCGCAGCGCAAACCGGCGTGCTGAATGTTTTCACTAATAGCGACTGTCCGTGGACGGTGACGAGTTCAGCGCCGTGGCTGACTTTGACCAATGCCAGCGGCAGCGGCAGCGGTACGGTCAATTTTACGGTAGCGAATAACACGGCTGATACGCAGCGGCTCGCTACGTTGCGGCTGTCCGATCAGTCCATCGAAATCGCACAAGCAGGCAAGAACGGACGCTGTTCGCCCATCCCCATCGTGCCGGGCCAGCCGTTCATTGATAACGGACAAACTGGTCAATGTCAGGCCAGCTATCTCACCGGCGTGCGTTACACCTTTGCCGGACGCGCCGGAGATCGTTTCAGCGCTACGCTCAGTTTTGATCGGCAGGTTTTTTATCCACGGATGGTAATCACCGATGCGGCAGGAGGCTTAGTCTTGAGCAATACGCTTTCCACCGCCATTCCAATTGTTCCGCTCAATCAAGTCAGACTGCCCGACAGCGGAACCTTCACGCTGCCCGCGACGGGGGCTTACTTCATAGAGATTTTCAACGAGCGGAATTACACGCTCAACGTATCGTTGCAAGGTGCCTGTGTGTTGAGCGCGAGTTTGACGCCACAGACGCCGCGCGAATTCGAAGCAGGCGGCGGCCTCGGACTGGTCGCCATTACTGCCGGAGCGGGTTGCAATTGGGCGCTCGACAGCAACGCCCCGTGGATTACGACGACCGCATTGGGTACGGGCAACGGCAACGCAGCATTCATGGTTTTGCCTAATCCCACGGCTGCCGTGCGTACGGGGCAAATCGTTTATCCCGGCGGCAGCCTGACGATTACGCAACAGGCGCGCGCGGCTGTGACTTCTGCCGCGAGCTATCGCACGGACGAACTGGCTCCCGGCGCTATCGGCGCTATCTTTGGTGTCGGCCTCGCCAAATCGTCAGTCGTGGCGGCTACGACGCCGTTGCCGACGACGCTGGCAGACACCGTTGTGCGCGTACGCGATAGCGTCGGGGTCACGCGCGAAGCTCCGCTCTTTGTCGTAACGCAGGGGCAAATCAATTTTTTAATTCCACCGCAAAGTGCGCTGGGCCCAGCCGCGCTGTTGATCGTCAACGGCGGCGCGGTGGTGGCGAGTGGTACGATCAACCTCGTGGCGGTTGCGCCGGGCTTGTTCGCCGCCAACGCCGATGCCCAAGGCCCGCCCGCTGGTACTGTGCTGCGGGTGCGCAACGGCGTGCAGAGTTTTGAACCGCTGATTGTTTTCGATCAGATGAGCAATCGTTACGTGAATCATCCGATTGATCTTGGGCCTGCCGGTGACGAAGTGTTCTTGATTCTTTACGGCACCGGCTGGCGCTTACGCGCTGCGAATGGCGCAGCCAGTGCGACGCTGGGAGCCGTGCCTGCGCTGCTGCTTTACGCGGGCGCGCAAGGCGCGCTGGCGGGACTCGATCAACTCAACCTGCGCCTGCCGCGCGAATTCGCCGGACGCGGTGCCCTCAATCTGATCTTCACCGTCGAAGGCAAAGCCGCCAATCAGTTGCAAGTCGTCGTTCGGTAAAACGAGGGGCACGTCACTGGCTAAAGAATAAAAGGCAAAGGAATGTTTTTGAGAAAAAGGGTAATTGCGATGGTCCATCAAAACCGTAAAGAGCGAATGCTTCAGCTTCCCCACAAGGCATTCATCGGCGGCTGTGTTCTCGTGTTCGTATTGTGTGTAACGGCGTGGCAGCGCTCGCAGCATGCAGTCGCTTCCACTGCGCCTGCTTTGCCCAAGCCCGCGACGTTGGCGCAATTGCCGCTGCGTTTTGAAGCGAATCAGGGACAAGCCGACGCGCGCGTCAAATTTTTAGCGCGCGGACAGCACGCACAACTCTGGCTGACCGAACGCGCCGCGACCTTACAGGTGAGCGAACGTCCGCTCACGCTCACCTGGCTCAACGCGCAAAGTCCTGCCGTAATTGAAGGATTGGAACCTTTGGCCGAACGCAGCCATTACTTTCGCGGTGCTGATCCGCGCCAATGGAAGCGTGACGTGCCGCGTTATGCGCGCGTACGTTATGCCGCGCTCTATCCCGGCGTAGACCTGATCTTTTATGACCGCGCGCAAAAGCTCGAATACGATTTCGTCATCGCGCCCGGCCACGATGCGCGCCGCATTCGCTGGCAGTTCAGCGGACAGCAAACGCTGAAACTCGATGCCACCGGCGCGCTCGTCTTGCGGCTTGGTGATGATGTCACCGTCACGCAACCCGCGCCCGTGGCTTATCAGCAAACGGCGCAAGGCCGCGTCGTCATTGACGTGCGTTACCGTTTGCTCGGACGCCAGCGCGTAGGCTTCACCATCGGTGCTTATGACCGGCGCTTGCCGCTGGTGATTGATCCGGTGTTGGAGTATTCGACTTTGCTGGGCGGTAACGGGGCGGATGAAGCCTACGCCATGCGGGTTGATCGTTTCGGCAACACTTATCTGGTGGGGCGCACGAGTTCAGCCGATTTTCCCGGCACCGGCGCGATACAAGCCCGCTTCGGCGGCAATGCCGATGCCTTCGTCGCCAAGGTGAATGTGGCAGGCACTGAACTGATTTATGCGACCTATTTGGGCGGGAATGCGCTCGATTACGCCACGGCGCTGGCGCTTGATGAAAACCAAAACGTTTTCGTGACGGGCGCGACTTATTCCGATGACTTTCCGCTGACGACGCCGCATAAGAATAAAGGCTACGCGGACGCTTTTGTGGCGCGGCTGGCGGCGAATGGCTCGCTGCTCGACTACAGCACGGCGTTCGGCGGCAACGGTTTTGATATTCCTTACGCGATTGGCTTACAGGGCAACGGCACGGCTGTCATCGCCGGGCGTGGTGATTCTGCCGATTTGCCGAATGCGCCACGTTTGGGACAGCCGCTTTATCGCAGCACCGACCGCGCCGCCACTTGGAGCGCGAGCGCCAACGGGCTGACTTCGTTTCAAACCAACGGGCTGGCCGTCGCGCGTAGTTCAGCCAATACGTTTTATGCCGCGACCAGTCAGGGCGTATTCAAATCAACCGACGGCGGCGCGAACTGGCAGCCCACGAGCTTGCGCAACACGTACTGTTACACCGTGGCGGTTGACCCACGCGACGCGCAGGTGATTTACGCAGGCACCGACATCGGCTTGTATAAATCCACCGACGGCGGGGCCAATTTTACGTATGTGGTTTATTGGTTTGAGCGCATCAACGCATTCAACGTTTACCACCTTGCTTACGACGCAGCGCAGCCCGCCCAATCCTCGACGCTATATCTTTGCACGCAAAGCGGGCTGTATCGGTTGGCGGATTCCGGTGCGGGCTTTCAGTATTTAGCCGCCACGCCAGGGCGCAATCTCATTTACGTCAATCACCTCGCCTTTGACCCTTCCAACCGTCAAATTCTTTATGCCGCGTCGGCGTTGGGCGTCACGAAATCACTCGATGGCGGCAGCACTTGGCAACAGTTGGCGCTGACGCCGTTGACGCTGGCGGTGCAATTCTCGACGCCCGCCAATCAGGTGGTTATTGATCCGCGCGCGCCGAATACGCTCTATGCCGCCGTCAACGCCGATGACGGCAGTTTATTGAAATCAACGGATGGCGGCGCAAGCTGGACGTTAGCGAGTCGCGGACTTCTCGCCCGTCCGAATATGGAATCATCGGGCATTCCGGTTCATCGGCTTGCGATAGACCCGACCAACTCAATGCTTTACGCAGGCAATTTCAATGGCGGGTTGTGGCGTTCGTCGGATGGCGGCGCGAATTGGAATCGCGCCCTCAACGGCTTGAACAATTTGCTCGTCACGGCTTTGCTGGTCGAAGAAACCGGACGGCTCTGGGCGGGTACGATAGCCGGTTCTGATGTGTTGCTGGCGCAGGTCAATGCCGCCGGAGCCGTCAGCGGCGTGCGCATGCTCGGCGGTTTTGAAAACGACGAAGCGCGCGCTCTGACGCTGGATGCGGCAGGCAATATCTATCTGACCGGACGCGCGCTCTCGCAAAACTTTCCGCTGCGCAATGCGCTGCAAACCGTTAATCGCGGAGCCAGTAGTGTGCAACTCACAGCGGATGCCTTTGTGACGAAGCTCAATCCGGCGGGCACTGAAATTCTTTATTCGACTTATCTGGGCGGCAATGCGCACGACCTGGGCAGCGCGCTGGCGCTCGATGCGGCGGGCAATCTGGTCGTCGCCGGCGATGCCGCTTCGAATGATTTCCCGACGACAGCGGGTGCGTTCAAGGCGGCCAAACTCGATTTCAATCAGGATGCGTTTGTCGCCCGCTTGAATGCGGCAGGTACGGCGTTGCAGTTCGCCACTTATCTCGGCGGCAGCGGCGAAGACAGTGCGGCGGGCGTGGCGCTTGATGCCAGCGGCAATGTTTATGTCACGGGCAGCAGCCGCTCAGTGGATTTCCCTGCGGTGAACGGTTTGCCGTTGAGTGCGTCGGCTTTTGATGCCAAGGCTTTTTTCAGCAAGCTGACGGCGAATGCAGCCACGCTGACGTTCTCGACGTTATTGAGTGGCAACGCGCCGAGCGCGGGGGCCGCCGTGGCGGTTGACGAAAAGCGCAACGTGGCGGTGAGTGGCTCGACGAACTCTTCGATTTTCCCGGCTTTCGTTCCGTTGAATGGCAATCTGTCGGTTGGCTCTTCCAATGCCTTTCTCGCGCGCTTCGCGGCGCAGGCTGATTTGGCGGTGACGAGCCAGGCCGCCGCCAATCCCGTGCAAGCCGCGCAAAGTTATCGTTACACCGTGACCGTCACCAACCTCGGCCCGGATGAAGCCGTCGGCGCAGTGCTAAACGATGTCATTCCCAACGGACTCACCAACGTCACAGCGACGGCCAGCACGGGCGCGAATGCCTGCACGATTTCTTCCGCAAACTTGCAATGCCGCCTCGGCGAAATGGCTGTGGGTGCTGTGGCCTCGGTCACGCTCACAGGTACGGCTCCGGCGTCAGGCACGTTGAATCAAACCGCGAGCGTCGTGAGCAATACGCCGGATGCCGTCGGCGATAACCAGCGCGCGACGCTCGCCACGACGGTGAGCAACGCGCCTTCGATTGCCGGATCAATTACAACGAATGGGACGGCGAATGGCGCACCTTTGTCTGACGTGACGTTGACCATTCGCAACGGACTCAACGCCACGAAAACCAGTAACGCGACCGGTGCTTATCAATTTGCCGAACTGACGAAAGGCGCGAGCTACGCGGTGACGGCGGCGCGCTTGGGTTATGTGCTGCGTCCGGCGAATTTCAACTTCGACGATTTGCAAAGCGACCAGCGCGCCGATTTCACGGCGACAGCGTGTCGCTTCACGTTCACGGCGAACCAGCAGGCCTTTGCGGCGGCGGGCGGCAGCGGTACGTTGACGATTACGGCGACCGATCCGGCTTGCGCCTGGCAAGTGCGCAGCGCCGCGCCCTGGCTGGTCATCGGCGGCACGGGCAATGGTGCGGGCAACGGCACCTTGAGCTTTTCGGTGGCGCCGACCAACGCCACCCGCAGCGGTTTCGTCGGTCTCAAAAGTCAGGGCGTTACTGATTCACATCTCATCACTCTCACGCAAGAGTTTGAAGCCTGCGCGACACCGTCGCTGCAAATTGCGCCCAGCCTCAGCGTAGCCAGTGAAGTCGGCACCGAACTTACGCAAGGCGATTGCAACGGCGACGGCAATACGGATTTGATTTGGTTCAACGCGCGGCAAAATTCTGCCAGTGTTTCGCTGGGCGATGGCAGAGGAGCTTTCAGCGCGACGCCGCGTGTCGTCACGTTTGGGCCGGTTGCTTTTAATGGTTTCAGTCAAATTGCCGTGGGCGATCTCAATGGCGATGGCCGCAGCGATCTCGCCGCGCTCGCCGGCTCGCCCGTCGAATTGGTTTCTGTTTTGGGCAATGCTGACGGCACGTTCAGCGCCTTGCGCAAAGTTGCCGTACCGGCGCAAACGAGTTACTTCACGCTGGCGCGGATGAATGGCGACAATCGGGCTGACGCAGTGATTTTCAACCGCGAGAACAGTTCGTTGCAGGTGCTGCTGGCGGGCAGCGACGGCAGCTTCGGCGCGCCGAATGCGGGCTTGCGCACACCACAAACTTTTTTCAATAACGTACTGGACGGCGACCTGAATCGTGACGGAAAGAATGATTTGGTGATGCTGTCGTCCTCGAATATCTATGTTTACTTGGGCGACGGCGCAGGCAATCTCATCACCGGCTCTACGGTTATCTTTAACGGCAATTATCAACGCGGCAGCGTGCTGGCCGATTTCAACCGTGACGGCAATCTGGATTTGGCGCTCTCTGCCAGTGGCGACGCGACGGGTCGAGGGCTTCAGTTATTCAAAGGCAACGGCGCGGGCGGCTTGGGCTTTGCCACTTCTTTTGAGGGCGGAGGGCGGCACTTGCTGGCGCGCGATGTTGATCGTGACGGCGTGCTCGATCTGGTGGCAGTGCCAGAAGGCACAGCCATTTCCTTCTTGCGCAATAACGATGACGGAACGTTTGCGTTGCCGGTGAGCTATCACATTGGCGTCTTGCAACCGGGCGTAGTCGCGGGCGATTTCAATCGTGATGGCCGCGCCGAATTCGCGTTTCCGATCTTACAGTCAGCGGACGACGGCCAATCCGCAGCCATTGCCGTGCTGGCTTCAAATGGCGCGGAATGGCGAGCCGGACGCTTGGTGCGTTTGGCTGTTCCGGCGGCGCTGCTCGCCGTGGGCGATTTCAATAACGATGGCGTCAGCGATCTGCTGGTGCGTACTGGCGAACACCTGATCGTGCGGCTGGGCGACGGAGCCAATGGTTTTCCCGCGGAAGTGAAAACCCCTTTTCCGACCCCTGCTTTGAGTTACAGCACACGCGATTACAACCAGGATGGCAATCTTGATGTGATTGCCGAAAACGGTTTTGCCGTGAGCTTGTGGGCGGGTGATGGGCGCGGCGGTTTTCTCAGTCCGCGTCAGGTGCCGGTGAATCCGCCGCCGAGTGACTCAAATTCGCCAACAGTGTCTTTGCCGCTGGCGTGGGGCGATTTCAATCGCGACGGACGGCTGGATTTCGCCACGATTACGTCGTTGCGCCAACCGCTGCTTTATTTCGCGCAAGCCAATGGCGGGTTCAGCGCGCCGCAGCCTTTCGGCAGTGGCTTGAATCTCACGCGACTGCTCGCCGGAGATTTCAATGGCGACGGGCGCGTTGACTTGGTTGGTTATACGCAAGATTCCGGCTTGCCCTGCACCAGCGATGCGGCGTGGGTGGCGTTTTTCCCCGGCGGCGCAACGACACTGTTTGATCCAGCGATGCGCAGCTTTCTCGACCTCGCGCCCAACCGCGCACTGGTCGAAGACCTCAACGGAGACGGGCGCGCAGAGTTGATCTTGTTCGGCGGATGCGGCGCGCAAGGGTCAGTGGGCGTCGCTCGATGGCAAGCGAACGGCAGCTTCACCGTCAGCGCCAGGCAATTGATCGGGTTTCAACCGCGCGCCGTAGTCGTGGGCGATTTGAACCACGACGCCCGCCCAGACCTGTTGTTGACGCGCCCCGGCATCACGCTCACGTCACAGGCTGCGCCCACCGCTTTAGTTGCGATGACAGGGAATAGCGCGGGCGGATTCAGTGCGCCGGTGACGCTGGCTGCCAGTCTTCCCGTTTTTTATGACGATGCGCTCGGCCTCGGTGATTTCAATGGCGACCAACGCGCTGACGTATTGATCGGCGGCGGTTTATTCAGCGCCCAAACGGCGCTCACGCTTTTTAACAACAATTGTTTGACGGTGCGCGCGTTGGGGCTTGCGTCTGCCGCCAGTTACGCCAGCGCAGCGTTGGCCCCCGAATCAATCGTGGCAGCCTTCGGCGCAGACCTCGGACTGGTCACATCCGTCAGCCGCACCCGCCCCTTGCCCGACGCGCTCGAAGGCACGCGCGTCAACGTGATTGACGCCCTCGGCTCGCAACGCAGCGCCGGGATGTTTTTTGTTTCTCCGACGCAAGTGAACTTCTTGTTACCGGCGGGACTGGCCGCCGGGACAGCGCAAGTTACGATCACCAGCGGCAGCGGCAACACCGCGCGCACCACTGCGCGAATCGCCGCGATTGCGCCCGGCCTTTTCGCCGCCAACGCGAACGGTCAAGGCCCACCGGCGGCGTTTCTCTTGCGCGTGCGCGGCGATGGATTGCAGTTCACCGAACCTCTCGCGCGTTTCGACAGTGCGTTGAATCGTTTCGTCGCTGTGCCTATCGAGTTCGGCCCCGCCAGCGATCAGCTTTTTCTGGTGTTGTATGGCACGGGCATTCGTGGGCGCACAGCCCTCAGCGCCGTCACCGGTAAAGTAGGTGGCCTGGACGTGCCGATACTTTATGCCGGCGCACAACCAGATTTTCTGGGACTGGATCAGATCAACCTCGCCCTGCCGCGCGCCTTGCAAGGGCGTGGCGAAGTCGAGTTGCAGTTGACGGTCGAAGGGCAACCTACCAATCCGTTGCGCATTACGTTTCGTTAAGTCATCTCATCAACCAACCGTTTTTTGTTGAAGTGGATTGTTGTGCATTCGGGCGGTTGCGCAGAGGGTTGGGCAAATCTACACTGCGCACCGTTGCACTCAGTTTGAGCTTTTGCGTGAGCTGATTTCAGACGCAGTACAACACTTCAGCGCAGTCTAGCAGCTACCTTGTCAGCCGGTAGCTAATCCTTTAACCGATCAATCATTGGAGGCTTCAATGGATATCAATCCGCAATTGCTGCAAGAAACCGAAGGCCGCTATGCCGAACGCACGGCGGCGCGCGAAACGCACAAACAACGCATGCGAGCGGGATCGCTGTTACAAGTGGATACGCCGGAGCGCGTCGAAAAGCGCATGCGCCGTCTGGCGCAACAGGCCCCCGTTGCGCCGTTGGCGTTGGCTGGCGTGGAAGAAGTGACCGGCGATCTCGGCCTGGAGCGCGTACTCGGGAAAAACGATTTGATGAGCATCACCTATCTCGAACGCGGCTTACGGGTCGCCCGCAGCGTGGGCCGCGTGCGGATTCGCAATGCGGCAGGCACGACGCGCGGCTTCGGCACCGGCTCACTCGTTTCGCCGCGACTTTTGTTGACCAACAATCATGTGCTGGGTTCAGCGCAGGAAGCAGCGACGAGTCAGGTGGAGTTTAACTTTCAGGAGCGACTCTCAGGCGCGGGCATCGCCGCAGTCGTATTCGCGCTCGACCCGGCAACGTTTTTCCTGACGGATCAGACATTGGATTACACGCTCGTGGCAGTGCGTCCGCAGTCGCTGGATGGCGCGTCGTTGCAGCAATTCGGCTGGAATCGTTTGATCGAAGCAGAAGGCAAAGTGATTTTGGGCGAGGCGCTCAACATCGTCCAACATCCGAATGGCGAGCCGAAACAATTGGCCTTGCGCGAAAACCTGCTCGTGGATGTGCTGGAAAATTTCTTGCATTACCAGACCGACACCGCGCCGGGTTCGTCCGGTTCGCCGGTGTTCAACGATCAATGGGAAGTGGTGGCGCTGCATCATTCGGGCGTACCGCGCCGCGACCTCAGCGGCAACCTGCTGACGAAGGATGGAACGATCTGGCGGTCTGAAATGGGTGAACACCGCATTCACTGGATCGCCAACGAAGGCGCGCGCGTCAGCCGTTTGGTGCGCCACGTCAAAGCGCAGCCGCTGACTGCCGCGCAAGCGCAGTTGCGGGCGGAAATGCTCACCGCCGTGCCGCCGACTGAAACGCAAGCAGCGCCGCCTGCCAGCGCGGGCGTAACGCCTTCGACAATGCCTACGACCATGATGGAAGACGGTGTCGCTACGTGGACGATCCCTTTGCAGGTCAGCGTGCGCTTGGGCGGAACGAATGCGGCGGGAATGCCGCCTCCGGCAACTCCGCCCGTGCCCGTGCCTTCTGTGCCGCCTCCCGATGACGGCGACGTGGAATTGCAAGCCGCGTTGGCGGCGTTCCGCGAAGCGAGCAACAAGCCGTATTACAGCAAAGTCAAAGACGAACAGAATGCCGCCGCGTATTACAGCGGCTTGCTTAACCCGCAGTCCGTCAGCAAGGCGGCGTTTTATCAGCAGGTCGGCAAGCTGGTGCGCGATACACACGCGAACAAGTTCAATTACAAACCCGCCGTGCATCTTTATCCCTGGATAGATTTGCAGCCCAACCTGAAGATTCGCAGCATTTACTCCGGGCTGGAATTTGCGCCGGAAGTCATCATCCGCGAAGACTTCCTCATCGAAGCCGAGCGCAACCGCCGTGCGCAGGAATTGCGCGTGCAGGAAGCCAATCTCACCGAAGCGCAATTCGCAGCGGAAATCGAAGCGTTGGAAGCGGCGCTGCCGTTTAACTGTGAACACGTCGTGCCGCAATCATGGTTCAACAAGCAAGAACCGATGCGCGGCGATTTGCATCACCTCTTTGGTTGCGAATCGGATTGCAACAGCTTCCGCAGCAACATTCCTTATTTCGACTTCCCTGACTTCGACGAAGCCATTCGGGAGGATTGCGGCAAACGCGATCAAGCGGGTACGAAATTCGAGCCGACCGCTGGCAAAGGTGCAGTGGCACGCGCCGTGTTGTATTTCCTCTTGCGCTATCCGGGTGAGATTAACCAAACGACCAAAGAATATACGGCTGACCGGCTGGAGACTTTGTTGGCGTGGCACAAAGCCTTTCCCGTGTCGCGCTACGAGCGGCATCGCAACGCCTCCATCTTTGAAAAACAAGGCAACCGCAACCCCTTGATTGATCGGCCAGAATGGGTTGACGAAATTGATTTCACCCTGGGCTTAGGCTGAACGACCTGAGCGCGAGCCGGAAGCTCTTTTTGCTTCCGGCTCGTGCAATTGCAACCTCAGCCAGGCACTTCATAGACCGCCGGTTTAGGCGGAGTCCCTCCGTTGTTCACGGCTGCCAGATAGGCCAGATGCGCGTCCTTGTATTTCTTTGCGCACAACTCGACGCGCACCTCGGCATCCAGCAGCGTGTGATTGATGCCGCATTCCTCGCTCAAACGCATGACCGCGCTTTGACTCACCTGATTATTCCTGTATTGGTTCGCGCCGAAATGAGCGAAGGAACAGAGCATCAATAATTGCGCCAGCTTGTCGTCATTCCAGTCGGCGAGTTGGTCGAGCAAGGCCGAATCATTCAAGCGCAGTCGTTCGGTTTCCTCCGCTTCCATTCCCATCACTTCGCTGATCGTTTTTTGATGTTCCCCTGGAATGCGATGAAAGAACTCCTTGATCGCTTCGTTCAAATGCGCGCGGTCGAGCGGCCACGTGAAGGACTTGAGCGCCGCGCCCATTACGCGCTTGCGCACCGCTTCGTCTACGCGAATATCAAACAATTCTTGTTTGCGGGCGAGATGAGTTTCTGTTGGCGTTCCGCTGCCCGTCTTACCATTACCGTGTGAATGAACCTCCGGCCCGCGCCCTAAATGATCTTTGCACGTCGCCTCGCGGCAAATCCATTTCGTCTGACCGAAGTGTTGACGATCCACGCACACGGTTGGTTCGGCGAATTGGCAACGATCAGCCTTGCGTTCAATCGGCTCGAATTGATCACGCTTCACTACGCCAGGTGCGTCTGCATCGCTGCCGTAATACAGCGAAATCAACGCGACGGGTTTGCCGTGCTTCGCTTCCAACTCCGCACCCTTCAGTTGCAGAAACGCACGCACCTTTTGCTGATAACACACAGGATCGAGGCAAGTCTCGGCGTGCTTGATGTCCGCGAATAAAGTCTTGTTGTAACCGCTGCGCTTCGGGCAATTCAGACACGTCAATCCGTCTTCGCGCAGCTTCGGCTCGTCGGTCGGAAACGGCGCTTGTTCCAGATTCAGATGGACGTTTTCGGCAATCCATTGCTGCAAGTAGCGCACATGCCGCACGGGTTGCGTCCTGTCGGGCGCATCTTCGCGCTGTTTGGTTTGCTGATTAAAGTTGTACTTGGCCTCGTAACAAGCGGCGAGGGCGTGCGGCTGAATCTCCGGCGTGAGGCGGCAGATTTCAAGGGCGTGCGCCAGCGTGATGCGTTCCTTGCGCAAGTCGGCACAGGCTTCAGAAATCAAATCATTCAACGCCATGCGCCGCGCCACGTAGCGCACATCCTTCGCTACGCGCTGGGCGATGGCGCGCAGGTCGAGATTTAATTCGGTTTTCATCCGCAAAAATCCAGCGGCTTCGTCGAGTGAATGAATCTCCTCGCGTTGCAGGTTTTCGGTCAGATTGGCGCTCAGGGTTTGCGCCTCATCCATCGTGCGTATGTTCGCGGGAATCTCGCTGAGTCCGGCTTCCTGTGCTGCGCGGAAGCGGCGTTCGCCTGCGATGATCTGGTAGCGTGTGTGTCCGTTCGAGCCAGACAACGGTCGCAACAGGATGGGTTGCAAGACGCCATCTTGTTTGATGCTGGCGACCAAACCTTTGAACTTGGTGGCGTTGATTTCTTTGCGAGTGTTATTAGCGGGTAGTTCGATCTGCGTGAGCGGTACGGCTTTCTGTTTTCCGGTCAAAGCTGCCGCAGCGATTTTGGGCGCGGTTTTGACTTGATCGTTTTTGCGCATAGCGGTTCTCCTTCGGATGCGGAATAAGACTGCGCGTGTGATTGCTTGTGGCGCAGCGTGAAGGTGGCCTGCGCGCCGCTCTCTTTTTTTCTCGTACGAGATGCGCTATCTGGTCAGTGAACAAACTGTCTGGCGTATGGCATTGGCAACGCATCAAGTTGATGCCCAGGCCGGAGCGGTTACGCTGGCTCCATCGTTACCAATTCTGTTGAGATACGGGAGGCGATCTTGATGTCTGAATCACCAAAAGGACGAACCGGCATGAACCGGCGCGTGTTTGCGCGTGTGATGCTGCTCGCATTGCTGGCGCTCGTTGCCGCTGCTTTCAATGAGCTATTTTTAGCAGAGATTTCTGCCAAGTTTAATTGCGACCTAACTTGCTGGAAAAACCATCCGGCTTATGAAGAACTTAGGACTTATGGCGCTTTAGCCGCCTGATTCTGTTCACAGTATTGATCAATGCTCCTTATTTTATTTTCAGCGGAGGGGAAATTGCGGGATATGTGCGAGTTGGCGCTGAATGAGCGCCAGCGTTTGTTCGAGTTCAGCGCCGACCAATTCCATGCGGGGCGCACGCACGCGCGGATTGCCCATTCCTACTTCCTGCTGCACCAGCTTGATCAATTGCACAAACTTCGGCACGGTGTCCAACCGTAACAACGGCAGGAACCAATGATAAAGCTGCAAGGCTTTTTCCATCTCGCCTCGCACTGTGTAATTGAACAGGTCTACAGATTCTTTCGGCAACGCGTTGACCAGCCCGGCGACCCAACCGACCGCACCAACCGGAATGGCTTCGACAATTGCATCGTCAACGCCGACAAACAAATCCAGCCGATCCCCGATCAACGCTTTGATGGCGGTCACGCGGCGCACATCAGTACTGGATTCTTTGACGGCTTGAAAATTCTCAAATTCGGCGGCGAGTTCTTGAATCTGTTCAGGAATGAAGTCTGTGCCATACGCAACCGGATTGTTGTACAGCATGCAGGAAAGTTTAGTCGCCTGAAAACAGGCAGCAACGTGGGCTTTCATCTCGCGCCAATCACCTTGGTAAACATAGGGCGGCAACACCATCAAACCCTGGCAGCCTTTGTTCGCGGCAGTTTTCGACTGCTCGACTGCTTCCGCCGTGCTGAGCGCAGAGATGGCTGCCACGACCGGCACGCGGTCGCCGACGGCTTTGACCACCGTCGCCCACACGGCGGCTCGCTCTTCAAACGTCAGCGTATTGCCTTCGCCTAAACTGCCCGGCGTGACAATGCCTGTGCAGCCGTTGTCTACCAGCCAGGAAACGTGTTTGGCTACGAAGTCGTGATCAATGCTCAAATCCGGGTTCAACCCCGTGGTGATTGCGGGCATCACGC
>JANNUY010001162.1:0-3999 GCA_031414155.1 Acidobacteriota bacterium | reverse complement strand
TTCGGTAAGGCAGCTAAACGTCCGTCGGCATCGGGCGCGGGAAACGGACTCTCTTCGCCCCAAAACAACAACGTTTCTGCTTTGATTTGGCTGAACAGCTCGAGTTGATCGGCGAAGCTGAAGCCTTGCGGCGCAAAGGGGCGCGCGAAATTGTCGAACTTCCACGAGAGCGAGCCGTCAGCATTCCAGTTCGTGCCGTGCAAGGTCAGATGCCGCGCCTGTTCGTCAGAAAGATGCGGATTGGCTTCCTGCATGCGCGCGACGGCAGCGTCGAGCGTGGCGTAAGAGCGAGCTTCGCGTTTTTCGATTTGGCGGATTTCTTCAATCCAGCGGCGCAGGCGTTTCGACGCGGGGTTGAAAGCGCGATGTTGCGGAGGCAAACCTAGCCCTTCGATGGAAATAAGTTTTTTGACGCGTTCGGGATAGGCAGCGGCATAGCTCGACGCGATAATGCCGCCGTAAGAATGTCCGATCAGATAAACCGGAAAGGCATTGACGACGTCGGCGAGCGCCGATAAATCTAGTACGTGTTCGGGGACGGAATACAACGCGCCCGCCGCGTGCGTGCTGTTGCCGTGGCCGCGTAAGTCAGCCGCGATGACGTGAAAGTCTTCGCGCAAGGCGCGTGCGACCCAATCCCAGTTGCGCGCGTGGTCGAGTCCGCCATGCACTAACAACAACGTAGGCTTGCCCGCCGTCCCGTAATCCCAAAATTGCAGCTTCAAACGATGCGAGTAATAAAAATGCGAAATCGGTTCCATAGCTTTTTGTGCCATCACCTTATCTGGATGATCTTAACGACGCTCACGGTAGCGGCTGACTACAGTTTTGCGCAACCAACACAATCTCCTTTGGCACAAAACCCTTCACCGATGGTTGAACACACGCGCCGTCACGAACGCCTCACGCAAACGTCTCCGCCGGGGCAACGCGAACGGCTCACTTTCGGTACGTTGTATTTGCCCGAAACGCTCAAGCGGCGCGCGACGGTTCCGCTGTTCATTCACTTTCACGGAGCCGCGTGGTTGGCTGAAACGGCAGCGGCTGAACTGAAAAACACCGCTGTCATCACGGTTCAATTGGGTTCAGGTTCGTCGGTTTATGCGAAGCCCTTCTTAACGCCGAACGCTTTTGCAGACTTGCTGGCCGAAGCTGAAGCCAAAGCCGGGTGTAAGTTCGCGCCGATTGCGCTCACGGCGTGGAGCGCGGGTTACGGCGCGGTGCGCGAAATCCTGAACGTGCCGGAAAACTTCGCCAGCGTTGAGCGCGTGTTATTGCTCGACGGATTGCATACGGGTTATGTGAACAACCAACCGGGGCCGCAGGAATCGCAACTCGAAACCGACAAGCTCGCGGTGTTTTTACGTTTCGCGCGTGAGGCGGTTGCTGAACGCAAACGCATGTTCATCACGCATACTGAAATTTTTCCGGGTACGTTTGCGAGTACGACTGAGACGGCTGATTGGCTATTAGGCGAATTGCAACTGGCGCGCAAGCCTGTGTTGAAATGGGGGCCGCTGGGCACGCAACAACTCAGTGAAGCGAAACAAGGCGGCTTCACGCTCGCGGGCTTTGCAGGCAACAGCGCGCCCGATCACGTAGACCAATTGCACGCGCTGCCTGAGTGGTTGCGGCACTGGCGCTAATTTAGGTATGGCAGCGTTTCCAGCAGCTTTCCTGTGAATACCTTCTGCCCGCCCAGCGACAGGTTGATTTGCTATACTCGCCATCGTCGCAGCATTCCAGTTACAGCAAGATTGAGATTTTATGGAATTGAGCAAAGACCACGATTACCAGGAATTGCTTGCCCGCATATCGCAGGCTTACAACGAAGGACGCTCGCGTGCTTATCAAGCAGTTGACCGGCACATGACGGAAACTTATTGGCAGATCGGACACGACATCGTGGAATACGAGCAGGGCGGCAAGGCCAAAGCGGATTATGGAAAAGCCTTGCTCGCCAATCTCAGCCGCGACTTGACGCTGCATCACGGCAAAGGCTTCAGCCGCAGCAATCTGAATCGGTTTCGGCAGTTTTATCAGGCGTTCCCAATTTGTGCGACAGTGTCGCACAAATTGAGTTGGTCGCACGTTGTGGAATTGCTCAAGCTCAATGACCCGCTGGAACGCAGTTTTTACCAGCAACAAACGATTGCCGAAAGTTGGAGCGTGCGCGAACTCCAACGGCAAAAGGCCGCCGCGCTCTTCCTGCGCCTTGCGGCAGGCAAGGATAAGGGCGCAATTCTGCAATTGGCCGCGCAAGGACAAATCATCGAGCAACCTGACGACCTGTTGCGAGAGCCTTACGTTTTCGAGTTTCTGAAAATTCCTGAAGCACATCTCACTTCAGAAAAACAACTCGAAACCTTGCTTTGCGATCATCTGCAATCTTTCCTGTTGGAACTCGGCAAAGGGTTCACTTTCGTCGGCAGGCAATATCGCATCACGATCAACAACACGCATTACCGCGTAGACCTCGTGTTTTATCACCGCATCTTGCGCTGTTTCGCACTGATTGATTTGAAGCTGGATGACGTGCAGCATCACGACATCGGCCAGATGAATTTGTATCTCGGCTATTTCGCTGCCGAAGAAAACGTCGAAGGTGACAATCCGCCCATCGGCATTATCCTGAGCCGCAACAAAGACGAACTGCTGGTCGAATATGCAACCTATCAAATGAACAGCCAGCTTTTCGTGCAAAAATATCAGCTTTATCTGCCCGACCGCGAAGAGTTGCGCCGCCAATTGGAACTGGCGCTCAGCGAAGCAGGCGCGCAGGATGAATAGCCGTCACTCTTCCAGCAACTTGCCCGCGAATACCTTCTGCCCGCCCAGCGACGTGTAGAATCCATAGATCGCCAGCGCCAGCACCGAGAGCACCAACACAAGTACGTTGCCCGCATACCAGACGGAAATGTCGGTCGTGTATAGGACGTTAAGCAGATAAGAAACAAACCAATTAGTGACTAGCGTCAGAAGCCCAAATCGCAGCAAGATGATGACTAGAAGTGACGCTTCTAAGCTGAAAAATAAGACATCAAGCAGCAGAGTAGATGATCCAAAAACAAAGGGTAAGAGGCCGATCAAGATAAAGATACCTGCGGCCAACCATTGCCGACGGGTGAGGATGCGAAGGAGAAAGAACAGGAAAAAGATGGAGAGAGCGACGAGAACTGAAATAAGTAAGCTTTCCAAAAATCCATTGGCAATGAGGTAACGCACTCCGAGCAGCGGAGACAGATTCCCCCCTACATTACCGTTACTTATGCCGCGCCGGATTTTAATATAGGCGGGAATCACACCAAGCAGCCCCGTGCCAAGAGAGAACAGGACGCCTATAAGTAGATCACGGCCTACCAGCGGGTCGCACAGGCTGCCGCTCAACACTCGGCTCCACGAGATGAGTGTGACGGGCCAACGCCGACGCGCGTATGGTTCAAGCGCAATGTAAATCAGCCAAACAATACTGCCTGCCAGCAGCGCTGGGCTTACAGCCAGGTAGAGAAAACTTCCTGCTTCAGCAAATGTTGGTACGTGATGCGCTCCGAATAACCAGCGGAGCATTACGACTAAGAAGATAAAGAATGCCAGCCTGAAAGCGCCGCGCTGATCTCCTCGGCCCTGACGGTAATTGTGGCGAGCCAGCAGCACTGCTCCGAGCAAAAGAGCAAGGCCCAGGCACCAAAAAACCGCCTGAAGGAGGCGTTCGTTCACAGTCGGCTCAGCCTCTCGCATCCGCGCAGGCACCGTCCAAGACCAGATAAGTTGAAAATAAACCGGTTTGCTACGATATGCAGCGGCTTCAATGCGCAGTGGGTTCTCTGGCTGAGCGGGATTGGTTTCTGTCCAGGCCGCCCGGGTATCAAAGGCAGTCGGCGGCACCCACTGCGACTCAGTCGGGGTGAAACGCGCTGGATCAAGCTCTGCTGCCGCGAAGAGCGCCATCCAATCAGGCGGAGGCGGGATGTCGCGGGTGGCATCCAATTGCGGCGGCAC
>JANNUY010001161.1:0-10826 GCA_031414155.1 Acidobacteriota bacterium | reverse complement strand
GCCCAACAACCTAGCTTTTCACCTTTCGCCAGCGGCGTGACATATTTCTCGCGCTGCGCTTTGTTGCCGTATTGATAAAGGTGATTTGTGCAAAGCGAATTGTGCGCGGCGATAGAAAGGCCGATGGAACCGTCTACGCGGGCTAGTTCTTCGATGACCGTGGCGTATTCGACATAGCCCATGCCTGCGCCGCCATACTCTTCAGGAAAGATCACGCCCGTCAGGCCCAACGCGCCGAGCTTGGTGAAAAGTTCTTTGGGGAAGTGTTGCGCTTCGTCCCATTCCATCACATGCGGTTTGATTTCGGCTTCGGCGAACTCGCGCACCGTGCGTTGCACCTGCAACTGTTCATCATTCAATTCGAAATTCATACGGCTAAAAACTCCTTGTCACAAAAAACGAAAGCCATAACTTCTGGCTGAGGCACTATACGTGTGAGCCGGAGGTTATGGCTATCGGTTTTTGCTTATGCGTCTGACTAAGCGGCGATTCGTTGTGTTGCTTCGAATTGACGTTCCAGCAGGGTAATGCGCTCTTCGTGCCGCAGCGCATTCGCATTCATTTTGTCCATCCCAAACCGCATCAACGTTTGTTCGCGTTCGATACCTTCAAGTCGTTGTTCGATCCTTGCGACATGTTGAATAAGTTGCTGAACCAGTTCCGTCAGGGTTGCCACCGCAGCTTTCAACTCCCGAACGTCAGTCACTAACTCCTTCAGTAGCGGCTGCGTACTGGGCGCATTCGGAATCGCCTCGTTTAAGGGCAGAGTCAAATCCTCTGAGTTCATAATTCATCCTTTCGTTTGGTTGAAAAGTGTCTGAGAAAAAACGCTGTGCGCTTTATACCATACCCTAATGTGCTGCCGGAGCCTTTTTCAACTTACTCAGAAACATCTTGCGGAACTTCGTCACTTTGGGAGCGATGACGATGCGGCAGTAACCTTGCTCTGGATTCAGTTCAAAATAATTCTGGTGATAATCTTCAGCCTGATAAAACTTATCGAGGCGCGTTACTTCAGTGACGATGGGGTTATTCCAGATTTTGGCGTCGTTGATTTGTTGTATGACTTCGGCGGCGGTCGCTTTCTGTTCGTCGGAATGGAAGTAGATCGCCGAACGATATTGCGTGCCTACGTCAGCGCCCTGGCGGTTGAGCGTAGTCGGGTCATGCACGGTGAAAAACACTTCGAGCAACTCTTTGAACGTAATCACCGACGGATCGAAATGCACTTGAATGGCTTCGGCGTGGCCGGTTTCGCCGGTCGTGACTTGTTTGTAATTGGGGTTGACGACGTGGCCGCCAGAATAACCTGAGACAACTTTGTCTACGCCACGCAATTCTTTGTAAACGGCTTCGACGCACCAGAAACAGCCGCCCGCGATGGTTGCAATCTCTTTCATTTTTTTCTTAGCTCCTTCTGCTTTTTTCGGTTGGTTTTTAGCGATGTATGAATGCACGAACTCCGTCCAGTGCGGCGCGTTGACGAGGCCGAGTTGTTTGGCTTCGGCTTCGGCTTTCTCGACCGTCCAGCCATCGCGCAGTACGCGGCGAATCATGAAAAACGCGCTGGCACGAATGGCGGCGGCGCAATGAATAAAGATCGGGCGCAGGCTTTTGTCATCGGTGATTTTCAAAAACTCAGTGGCCTGGTCTTCGTTGGGCGTGCCATAAACAACCGGGAGGTTGAGGTATTTCATCCCGGCCTGTTTGACCGCTTCTTCTTCTTCCGCCGCGCGGTGTTCGCCGGGCGGACGCAAGTTGAGTACGGTCTTGATGCCGTCGGCTTTGAGTTTGGCGAAATGTTCAGGACGCGGTTGTCCGGCGGTGCAAAAGTCCGCGTTCACTTTGGTGAAGTTGCGGATGGGGGGAACTTCACCCGTTGCAGGTGAAGCAGAATCGGTTTGAAAAGCGCAGGCGATAGTGGTCGCCAGCGTGACGAATGCAAGTGCGAATAAGAGTCGTTTCATAATTACCTCGTTACCTCCATATTGAGAATTAATATATCTGTGCCAACGGGTGTTTTATTCCCACGGCCTGCTGACATGTTCGTTATGCCCACAGTTGTTGTGCGAGCAAATTCAAAAACGTACCCACATCAGTCACGACGCCGACGGTTTGTTGCGAGCCGCGATCGGCGAGTTTGGTGACGACGGCGGGGTTAATGTCTACGCAAACCATGCGCACCCACGACGGCAGCATGTTGCCCGCGCCGATGGAATGCAGCATGGACGAAAGGCAGATCACCATCTGTGCGCCTTCGAGCAAACGCGCATATTCGTTTTGCGCCTTGAGCAAATCCATCTCGGTGTCAGGCAGCGGCCCGTCGTCACGAATCGAACCAGCCAGCGCGTAAGGTACGTTGTGTTTCACGAGTTCATACATCACGCCGTGTTTTAACACGCCTGCTTCGACAGCGCCTTTGATCGAGCCGTACCGATTGATCGTATTGATCGCGCGCATGTGGTTTTTGTGGCCTTCTTCGATGGGGTTGCCGTGTTCGAGGCTGACGCCGAGCGATGTGCCGAACAGCGCGTGTTCAATGTCATGAACCGCAATGGCATTGCCCGCGAGCAGGGCTTGCACGTATCCCTTGCGGATGATCTGGCTGAAGGCTTGTGTGCCGCCCGTGTGGATTACGACCGGCCCGGCGACGAAGACGATGCGTCCGCCTTCGGCTTTGATCTGGCGCATGGTTTCGGCAATTTTGCGGATGGCGGTTTCGGTGCGGCGTTCTGACGAAATCTCGTTCGCCATAAACGCGAAGCCGCGATCGCGCTCTTTGAACTCAGGCTGAATGCGAATGCCCGTGCCGCCGCATACGATCAACTCGCCCGCTTTGACTTCGCGCAGCTTACGGCAAGTGGCGCTTTGATCGCTTTCGTTCACGACAATCACGGCGTCCATCCGCTGCTTGCCGACTTCGCGCCACCCGCCGCCGAGCCGCGCGAAGGTGCGATGATTCGTCGTCGAATAGAAATCCTCAGGTACGACAGCGTCTTGCGGCGCAGGCTTTAACACTGCGTTGAATTCGTCGTTGCGAAAACAGCCGAGGGTGACGACTTCGTCGAGCGTTTTGTTCAGCAACTCTTGCGACGTAGCGTTGATGCGCAAGGTGAGGTGCGAGAACTCGTCGTTGGTGCGACCGAGTTTGAAATCAACGACTTCATAGGTCGCGCCGCATTGAATGACGCGATCCATCACGTTGGCGAGAATTTGCGAATCCACAAGGTGGCCTTCGGCTTCTACGATTTCACTGTATTGCATATTGGTTATTGAGCCACGAATTAACACGAATTTTCACGAATGTTTTGCGAACCATAGCATGAAACTGTTTAGCGAATGAGTGAGGCACACCACCTCAGAAATGGTTCGTGAAAATTCGTGTTAATTCGTGGCGAAAAATATTTCTTAGCGCGTAAAGCCCAGCGCCGCAAAGCTCACCACTGACTCTTCGTCAATGTTCCATTGATCATATTTCAACACCTGCCCGCGCGCTTCGGGCACGACTTGCATAAACGTATAGAGTGGAGCGAAGCCGCACCATTTCAACCGGTCGGCTTCGGGCCTGACGAGATCGAAAAACTCTTCCGTGTCGCCTGCGCAAGCGTGCGTGAGGCGTTCGTGATCGAGTTCGGCTACGTCAAGCATGGTGCCTTCGTTGACGCGGGCTTTTATGTCGTCGCCGTAACGCCTGCCGATGTGCGCGAGGTCAATGCCCAACACCCAGAACAATTCGTCGCGGTGTAACTCGGCGAGTTCGCCTAGCGCGTCGAAAAAACGATAGACGTGATCGTCGCGTTCGGGCGCTTCGCCTTCATACAAGGCTTTAGCGAACGGGCCGCAAAGAATCGGTACGATTTTGAATTCGCTGCCCAACAGATGTTGCAAAAAGACGGCCTGGAATTCGAGCGAATGTTCGATGGCGTGGCAATAATCTTCCATCACTACGCTTTCGCCAGCGGCAGCGGCAAGTTGATTGATGAGTTTCAAGTCAGGCTCGATCTTGCCGTAAGGCGTGACGAATGGCTTGCGCGTCAGGCCGAAGCGCTCAGGCTGTCCGTAATGCGACGTACCCAGCAAGATGATCGTTTTGTTGCGCGCCGCTTCTTTCGCCGCGCGCAATTGGTTGTAAGCAGCGCCGTAACAATCGGCTCCACCGAACGGACTGACGTGCGGCGCAGCCAATCCGATCAATGGTTTTTCAAAAGGCGATGAACTTGCTTGCAAGTATCCATCAAAGGTTTTGCGTAGCGCCTTCGCTTCGTCAGGATAGCCGCTGCCCGCGTGCGCCGCTGTGCGCGTTGGCTTGCGGGCAAACTCTTGGTGGCGAGTTTCGCGTAACGCCATAAATTCTTCGCTGACCAGATAGCCATTTGTGCGCAGCGCATTAAGCAAGCCGATGAGCGGCTCTTGCGGTACGAGTTGCCTCGTCAATTGGCTCAAGTGCGCCTGCAAATCGAGCAGCGTTTGTTCTCCATCGAAACAGTCCAAGCCCGCCGCAAACAACGGCGGCAGAATCAGCATCTGTTCGGCGTAATTGAACGGGTCGCGCAACAGCAACCCCGGTCGTTCTTCAACGGGAGAAGGGAAAACGTCCAGCCCCGGACGCAAGCGCGGTAAGGTTTCACTCATAGCAGCATCATACTCAGCCAGTTGTCAGTTGTCAGTTGTCAGTTGTCAGTTGTCAGTTGTTTTCAGAACCGTACACGAATTAAGCTGCGTATTGTTGATGGGAAACGTTATGTCGCAAGTCAGGAATTTAATTGGAGCTATTCTTACGGTGGCGTTGTTATTCGCCGCCGCGCGCGGGCAACGTGTTGCGCGCCCTTCAGCCAAGGGACCCAAAGCCAAACCTCCGAGTGCTGCCCCTACGCCCTCGCCCCAAGAACTTGCCGCCGCCGCGAAACAGTCGCGCTACAAGCTCATCGAAGCCTCTAAAAATTATCGTGAAAGTTTGGATAAGCTGCTGGCTTTGCAAAAGCAGGATGAAGCGCGCGCGTTGGATTTGGTGACGCGGCGCAAGCAATTGCTCGACCTCGGCGTCATCGCGCGCCGCGAAGTCGAAGAAAGCGAAGCGGCTTTGGCTGAAAGCCGCAAGAAAATGACCGAGACCAACCAACGCCTTGACGAAGTTGATCAACTCGTCGCCGAAGTCGTAGCCGCTGAAGAACTATCAAACCAACCCAACCAACAATTGCCTGATACCACGCAACGCCGCGTATTGCTGGTGCGTTATCTCGGACGCAGCAGTTGGTCGCTCTCGAATGACATCGCCAAAGTAGATGCGTTTTTCACGCAGCGTTTCAGACGGCCTATGCCTGTCAGCGCCTTCGGGCAAACCGAAACGCATAATCGGCTGGGTTTCGATCACAGCAACGCGCTGGATGTCGCCGTTCATCCTGACAGCGCCGAAGGGCTGGCCTTGCAAGGCTTCCTGCGCGCGCAAGGCATTTCATTCATTGCCATTCGTGGCGCGATTGCCGGCTCGGCGACCGGCGCGCACATTCACATCGGCCTGCCCTCGCGCCGCATGGTTTGGACGCAATAGCTATTTCGCGTCTACCAATTCCACATCGAAAAGCAACGTGGCATTGGCAGGAATCTTGCCGTTGGGGTTTGCGCCGTAACCCAGCTTAGGCGGAATGCGCAGTTTGCGCTTGCCCCCGACTTTCATCGTCATTAAGCCTTCGTCCCAGCCCTTAATGACTTGGCCCACACCAATAGGAAATTCATAAGGTTGACCACGGTCTACTGAGCTGTCGAACTTGGTGCCGTTGGTCAACGTGCCGGTGTAATGCACCTTGACGTTCTTGCCGGTCGTCGGACTCGCGCCGGTGCCTACGACAATGTCTTCGTATTCCAACCCCGAAGCCGTCGTGCTGTAGTTTCCGCCGCCGCCGCCGCTACTGCTGTTGCCACCGCCCCACATCAAATAGCCGATGACGGCGGCGACTCCAACTGCCAGCAAGATCAAAATAATTGTGTTGGCATTCAGGCCTCCTGACTTGCCGCCGTGCGCGGGTTTCGTTCCCGGCTTGCTGGTCTGATAGCCTTTTTTATGGCTCGTTTGTTTTTGACTCACAATGAATTTCCTCCTGAGATGGATGCCGTAAACAGCGACAGGATTTACAAGATTGCACAGCCGGTTAGCTTGAAGAATCTCGTAAATCCTGTCGGGGAAAATGGATGGAGTGGAGCGTTACACTTTATCGCCGCGTTTGCGAATCTCTGCAACGATCACGTCTACGCCTTTTTTATCTATGGTTTTGATACCGCGGGCGGTGACGCGCAAGCGCACCCAGCGTTTTTCGCTTGCCAGCCAAAACCGTTTATATTGCAGATTCGGCTCAAAGCGGCGTTTGGTTTTATTGTTGGCGTGCGACACGTTGTTACCTGACATCGGCTTCTTGCCGGTCACTTGGCATACTTTAGACATCGTGTGAAAACTCCTTTCTCTATGAATGATTGCAAATCGTGAATACGAAGCCGTGCATACTACGTATCGCAACGGTTTCGCGCAAGTTGGATTCGGCACGCGCGAGCCATTGCCGAGCGTTTCTGAATCGAAGTATAAGCTGACTGACAGAAGGCAAGCCTGATGAACATCAAACTCTTAATTCTATTGCTGGCGGTGTGCGGCGGCATTCAGTTCGCCAGTCAAAGCCGCCACGCCGCCGCTCAATCGCAACACTGGGCTTATGTGAAACCGGTGCGCACCGCTTTGCCTGCCGTTAAACAAGTCGCATGGCCGCGCAATGAAATTGACCGTTTCGTCTTGGCGCGGTTAGAGCGCGAAGGTCTGAAGCCCGCGCCCGAAGCCGACAAGGCGGTGTTGTTGCGGCGCGTATGCCTCGACTTGATCGGCTTGCCGCCGAGTATCAAAGACGTAGACGCTTTCGTCGCAGACACTTCTCCTAATGCTTATGAAAAAGTCGTAGAGCGTTTGCTCGCTGATAAACATTACGGCGAACGCTGGGCGCGTCCGTGGTTAGATTTGGCGCGGTATGCCGATTCGAATGGCTTTGTGCAGGATGTGCCGCGCGTGATGTGGATGTACCGCGATTGGGTCATCAAGGCGTTGAACGATGACATGCCTTTTGACCAATTCACGCGCGAACAATTGGCGGGCGATCTATTGCCTAACGCGACCGACGCACAGCGCGTAGCCACTGGCTTTCATCGCAACACGTTGCTCAATGCGGAAGGCGGCATTGATGTCGAAGAAGCCCGCTGGGAAACCCTCGTTGACCGCGCCAATACGACGGCGACGGTGTGGTTGGGGACTACGCTGGCGTGCGCGCAATGCCACAACCACCAGTACGATCCGTTGAGCCAGCGTGACTATTACCGCTGGCTGGCGTTTTTCGACAACAGCGAATACCGCGTGGCTGAACGCGCTTATTTCGACCGCAACATCGAAGAGCCGGAGTTGGATTTTCCCACACCCGCGCAAGCCGCGCGCCGCAACGAACTCAACGCCGAAATCACGCAACTCGAAACCCAACTCAAAACCCAAACGCCCGAACTCGACGCCGCGCAGTCGCAATGGGAACGCGAAATCGTCGTCGTGCAAAACGATTGGCGCACGCTCGTGCCAAGTGCCTTTCAAGCAGCCAACGGCGCTACGTTGTTGCGGCAGGCGGATGATTCGCTGTTGGCAATAGGCGTCAATGCGGAAGAGGAAAATTATGTCGTAACGGCTTCAGTGAAAGCCGACAAGATTACTGCGTTCCGTTTGGAAGTGTTGCCCGACGAACGCTTGCCCAAAGGCGGGCCGGGGCGGAACCCTTACGGCAATTTTCTGTTGGCAGGCTTCGAGGTTGAAGCCGACGGCAAGCCGCTGAAATTCAGTGCGGCGGCGGTAGACAATTCGTCAGGTCGCTTTGACGGCGAACGCTTTGTGAAAGGCGAAAGCGCGCCGTGGGTTGTTGACGCGACGCGCGACGGGCAGCGGTTCAAGCGGCAAGCGGTGTATGTGTTGGCACAGCCATTAACTGGCGCGACGATGCTGACGATTAGGCTGAAACATACGGGGCGCATCTTCGGGCAGAGCATTGGGCGCTTTCGGCTTTCAGTTACGGCAAACGCAGACGCGCTAAAGCTGACGGCGATTACAGCGAAGCTGCGTCCGTTGCTTGAACAGCCGCAACGCACCGACGCGCAACACAAAGAGTTAGCGGCGCTATACCGCAGTCTTGCGCCTGCGCTCGCGCCTGCCCGCAAGCGGTTGACGGAACTGCGCGAGGCGTTGAAGCAATTGGCGATTCCGAGTGCGCTGGTGTTGCAAGAGCGCGATTCGTTTGAGCGACCGTCTACTTTGTTTAGAGAGCGCGGCGCTTATCTGAGTCCGGCGGGGCGCGTGTATGCAGCGACGCCTGCCGCGTTGTCGCCGTGGCCTGAAGACGCGGCTTACAACCGCTTGGGCTTGGCGCGCTGGCTGACTGACGAACGCAATCCGCTGACGGCGCGCGTCGCGGTCAATCGCGCGTGGGAACAGTTTTTCGGACGCGGCCTCGTCGAGACCAGCGAAGATTTCGGCACGCAGTCTGTGCCGCCTTCGCATCCTGAATTGCTCGACTGGCTGGCGACAGAGTTTATGGGAGTGCGGAGTGCGGAATGCGGAGTGCGGAATGAAGTGAGTGAAAAGTGTCCCAACCCGTGGAGTCTGAAACATCTACATCGGTTGATCGTTACATCCGCCACTTACCGCCAGTCGTCAGCACAAAAAACTCCGCACTCCGATGATCCAGCCAATCGCTGGTTAGCGCGCGGCCCGCGTTTCAGAATGGAAGCTGAAATGGTGCGCGACGTGGCGCTCGCCGCCAGCGGATTGTTGAGCCGCAAGCTGGGCGGCCCCAGCGTGTTTCCTGCGCAACTGCCTGCGATCTATGCGAACAATTACATCGCCGACAAATGGATTGAGAGTCAGGGCGTAGATCGCTATCGCCGCAGTCTGTATACGTTTTGGCGACGCACTGCGCCATATGCGCAATTCGTGACCTTTGACGCGACGACGCGCGAAAGCTGCACGGTGCGGCGCGTGCGGACGAATACGCCGTTGCAGGCGCTGACGCTGCTTAACGATGAAGCGTTGCTTGAGATGGCGCGTGCGTTAGCGCAACGCATGCAAGCTGAAGCGATGAGCAAAGACACGGCGAGCATTGCGGCGTATGGCTTTCGCCTGTGTCGTGCGCGTGTGCCGCGTGCGGCTGAGGTCGCCGAGTTGGTCAAGCTGTATGAAGACCAACGCGCACATTTCGCGCGTCAGCCTGACGCGGCGAAACAAGTCACGAAACAGAACGCAGCAGACGCAACCTTCACAGCTTCTCTGGCCGGATGGACGATGGTGGCGAATGTGTTGCTGAACCTGGACGGTACGATCACGAAGGAGTGAAGTGCATGACGAACAGCTTGCGATTACCAACGCGCAGACATTTCTTTCAACAAGCCGGACTCGGCGCGCTCGCGCTGAACGGTTTGCTCAATGAAAACCTGTTCGCCAATGCCGTTGCGCCCAAAGCCAAGCGCGTGATCTTTTTGTTTATGGCAGGCGCGCCTTCGCAATTGGACATGTTCGATTACAAGCCGAAGCTGCAACAGTACGACGGTCAACCAATCCCGGAAGAGTTCATCAAGGGCGAACGGTTTGCGTTCATCAAAGGTACGCCAAAGCTGTTGGGCACGCCGTTCAAGTTCGCGCGGCACGGGCAATCGGGGCAGCAGCTTTCAGAACTGTTGCCGCACTTGGCGAAACACGCTGACGATATTGCGGTAATTCGTTCGATGCACACGACGCAATTCAATCACGCGCCGGGACAGATTTTCATGAACTGCGGTCACCAGATCGTAGGCCGTCCGAGCATCGGCGCGTGGTTGAGTTACGGCTTGGGCAGTGAGAGCAAAGACCTGCCCGGTTTCGTCGTCTTGCTATCAGGCGAAGCGGCGGTGGATGGCGGCAAGTCATGTTGGGGCAATGGCTTTCTGCCCAGCGTGCATCAGGGCGTAGAGTTTCGCGCGCAAGGCGATCCGGTTTTATTCGTCTCGAATCCGGCGGGCGTAGACGCCGCGCAACGCCGTCGCACGCTCGACTCGATTCGCACGCTCAACGAATTGGATGCGCAGGCGAGCGGCGACCCTGAAATCGCTACGCGGATTGCGGCTTATGAGATGGCTTATCGCATGCAAACCAGCGTACCCGAATTGATGGAAATTCAGCGCGAACCGGCGCGCGTGCATGAGGCTTACGGCACGACGCCGGGGCGGGCTTCGTTTGCGAACAACTGTTTGCTCGCGCGACGGCTGGTCGAACGCGGCGTGCGCTTCGTGCAGTTGTATTATCGCGGTTGGGATACGCATGGGGCTGGATTGGCGGATGATTTGATAACGAAGCTGCCACGCCTGTGCCGCGACACTGATCAACCCATCGGCGCGCTGCTGAGTGACTTGAAAGAACGCGGCCTGCTCGACGAAACGCTCGTCGTTTGGGGCGGCGAATTCGGACGCACGCCGATGAACGAAGCGCGCAACGGTTCGGCCTTCATCGGACGCGATCATCATCCGCGCGCCTTCACGATGTGGATGGCGGGCGTCGGCGTTAAAGGCGGCGTGAGCGTAGGGGAGACGGATGAACTGGGTTACAACATCGCGGCTGATCCAGTCGAAGTGCATGACTTGCACGCGACGATGCTGCACTTGCTGGGACTTGATCACACGAAGCTGACCTATCGCTTTCAGGGGCGTGATTTTCGGCTGACCGATGTGGCGGGCAAGGTGGTGAGCCAATTGCTCAAGTGAAGTTACTCAAGTGAATAGATTGTTCCGTTCAG
>JANNUY010001160.1:0-2605 GCA_031414155.1 Acidobacteriota bacterium | reverse complement strand
CTCGGCACTGGACGTAACGGCGTCACCGAACCCAATCAAAACAGCCTTGAGGTAGCCCTCGCTTACGGTCGGGCTACGGACACGCTTCGCGTTATTCCCCTTCAAACTGTGGCGCGCGTTTCTCAAGAAACGCCTGCAAGCCTTCTTTGAAATCGTCGCTTTCATAACAGCGACTGATGGCGGCGCGGGCGGATTCATGCATTTGCAGCGCCCGCTTATTTGCAGCCATTGATAACGGCGCACCTTGCGCGAGTTGCAACGCGTAAGCCTTCGCCTCTTATAAAAACGACTCATCAGCGAATACGCGATTGACCAAACCCATTTGCCGCGCTTCGTCAGCGTTGATGGCGCGGCCTGATAACAGCAAGTCCGCCGCATTCGACTTGCCGATGAGTTGCATCAACGGCAAGACGCCTTCGTCGTAAGGATACGCTACGCCCAGCTTGACCGCCGGAATAGCGAAACGCGCCGAAGCCGCGCACAACCGCAAGTCGCAGGTCGCGGCGATCAATACGCCGCCGCCGAAACAGGCTCCGTTGATGGCGGCGATCACCGGTTGCGCAGCATTCGTAATCGCCTGCAAACCCGCCAGCGAAGCGCGAATGTTGGCTTCGCTCAGTTCAGGCTGTTCGGCTTGCGCTTGCAACTCGGCGATGTCTTGTCCGGCAATAAAAGCCTGATCGCCTGCGCCAGTCAGCAGGATGACGCGAATCGTGGCATCAGCAGAAAGCGTTTGCACGGCGTCACTCAACGCGCGCCACATCGTAGCATTCAACGCATTGCGCGCCGCCGGACGATTGATCGTCACCCAGCCCAACGGCGGTTCGCGGCGTATCAATATCAATTCTTCATTCATTGCAGTTATCGCCAATCAGAAAGCGTGATGGTATAACGACGCCACTTATGAGCATTCGTCTCAACGTCGAACAGGAAAAAATTGTCGGCGCACCACTCGAACAAAAAATCTTTTTGCGCGGCGCTTACGGCACGGGCAAGACTACGTGTGGCGTGCGGCGGATGCGGCATTTGATCGAGTCGGGCGTGCCTGCGCATTCTATTCTCGTCCTCACGCCGCAACGTCGTTTAGCACAACCTTACCTCGCCGAACAACGCAATCCCCGTCGCCGGGCCGGAGCCGACGTAAGCATCGTCACCTTGAGCGGCCTTGCGCATCAGGCGTTGAAATTGTTTTGGCCGCTGATTGCCGAACCGTTGAAGCTGGAACCGCCTTTTCGTCCGCCGCTGTTTCTGTCGCTCGAACTCGTGCAATACCTGATGTTCAAAGTCGTAGACCCCGTGATTGAGTCGCGCGATTTTTTTAACAGCGTCAAGATCAGCCGTCCGCGTTTGTTCAGCCAGTTGGCCGACAACCTTAATAAGTCTGCGCTCGTGGGTTTTCCGCACGAACAGATTGCCACGCGCTTGCGCACCGCGCTGCCGGGCGATGAAGAGCGGCTGCACATTTTTGAAGATGCACAAACCTGCGCCAATCTGTTTCGGGATTATTGCGCCGCGCACAATCTGATGGATTTTTCGCGGCTGGCCGAAGTCTTTCATACGTATCTGTGGCCGCACGAAATCACGCAAAACTATTTCACGCGCCGTTATCGTCACGTCATCGCCGATCACCTTGAAGAAGATTCGCCCATCACGCACGACCTGTTGCGCGCGTGGGTTCCGCATTGCGCTTCGGCGTTGCTCATCAGCGATGACGAAGCTGGTTATCGTCGCTTTCTCGGCGCTGACGAAAAGAGCGCGCACGATTTGGCTGACATATGCGACGCGCAATTCACGTTGACCAAGCCGCGCGTGATGAAAACCGATGTGCAAGCCTTGCAAAGCGAATTGCGCGCTGTGATGGATGACGAAACGTTGACGGTTGACGAACAGCGCACTGCCCACGCCGCGCAAGCCCTTGAACTCACCCCCGTCTCGCACAGCCGCTTTCATACGCAAATGCTCGACTGGATGTGCGACAACGTAACGCGGCTTGTAAAAGAGCAGGACGTAAAGCCCAGCCAGATCGTCATTCTCGCGCCGCTGCTGGGCGATGCGTTGCGTTTCGCGTTGGTCGAGCGTTTGAATCGCCGCAATATACCGACTTACACCTTGCGGCCTTCGCGTCCGCTGCATTCCGAACCAGCGATTCGCGCCTTGATTACGCTGGCGAAACTCGCGCACCCAAAGTGGGAGTTAGCTTCGTCACAGGAAGTGAAACGCTTCGACATTATTCAAATGCTGTTGAGCGTATTGCACGAGTTGGATCTGGCGCGGGCGACGTTGCTGGCGGCGGAGCTTTTCAAACAGAATCAGTTGTTGCCCTTCGCTACGATCACGCGGCCTGAAATGCGCAGCCGCATTACCGAAGTTTTTGGCGAACGATATGACCGCCTCGTCGCGTGGCTTGATAAGCGACGCAACGAACCACCGATTGCCGAAACTATTGACGTATTTTTCAGTCGCCTGTTCGGTGAGATACTTTCGCAAAAGGGCTTCGGCTTTCATCGTGATTTCGACGCAGCGCGCATCATCGCCAACCTGATAGATTCCGCGCGCAGCTTTCGCCAAACGCTGCAACGCATCGGTGATAACGACGTTGATGTGA
>JANNUY010001159.1:0-1922 GCA_031414155.1 Acidobacteriota bacterium | reverse complement strand
GGCCAACCCAATCTCACCGTCGCGCCCGATGGCCGCGTTTATCTTAGTTGGATTGAGCGATTGGGCGAAGGGCGCTTCTCGCTGCGATTTTCCTCGCTCGAAAAAGAAAAATGGACAGCGCCGCAAGTCATCGCCGAAGGCTCGAACTGGTTCGTCAACTGGGCGGACTTTCCCTCGATGGTCGTGTTGCCCGATGGCTCGCTCGCGGCACACTGGCTGGCGAAAAGCGGCGCAGGAACATTCGAGTATGACGTGACGATTTCGCGCTCATTCGATAGCGGCAAAACGTGGGGCAGGCCCTTCGTGCCACACCGCGACGGCGTGAAGGCGGAACACGGCTTCGTCTCGCTCTTCGCGGCAAAGGATGGAAACCTCGCGGCGGTGTGGCTCGACGGGCGCGAGATGAAAGCTGACGCCCCTGATGCTAAAGATGCGCACGGCGGTCACGGTCACGGCGATATGACGTTGCGTACGGTGAAGATCAAACGCGACGGCACGTTGATTGAAGAGGCAGTGTTGGATACGCGCGTGTGCGAATGCTGCCAGACTTCGGCGGCGCTGACGGCGGACGGTCCGGTCGTCGTTTACCGCGACCGCTCCGAGCAGGAGATTCGTGACATTTCCATCGTGCGCCTGCGCGACGGCAAATGGAGCCAGCCCGTTTCCATCTTCAAAGACGGTTGGCAGATCAACGGCTGTCCGGTGAACGGCCCTTCGATTGCGGCCTCCGGTCGCCGCGTTGCCGTCGCGTGGTTCACCGGCGTCAACGACAAGCCGCGCGTGAAGCTGGCTTTTTCCAATGACGCGGGCGCGAGTTTCGGCGAACCGATCACGGTGGATGACGGCAATCCGGCAGGGCGCGTTGAGGCGTTGATGCTCGCGGACGGCAGCGCATTGGTGTGTTGGCTGGAGAAGCTGCCCACCGGCGGCGAAGTGCGCATGCGCCGCATCAAATCAGATAGGCCTGACGGCAAGTTCGATCCGGCGATGGTCGTCTCCACCACCGGCGCAGCGCGTTCCAACGGCTTCCCGCAAATGGCGCGCACCGGCAACTCGCTCGTCTTTGCGTGGACGGGGGCGAAGGTGATGACGGCGGCGCTGACACTCGCCAGCGAACAGTAATCCTCGTAGCAGGCTGCCTCGCCGGGTCGGTGATGATTCGGCTGACTGGTGTAGTGCTGACTATTCTGTCCGGGCGCTTCAGCGGTCGGCGCATCGTCGGCCCGGCAAGGTAGCTTGCAATGATGAATGAGTGGCGGCTCTCAAAGGATACGAGGCACATTCTATGAGCGTCCATTCACAGGCTAACCGCGCACGGATGCGTGGCGTTGAGCCGAGTTCAATTGATCCTGTCTGCGGGATAACGATTACGGCAGAGCGTACCGCATTCAGCTACGAACACGAGGGCAGGACGTATTACCTTTGTAGCTTACATTGTCTGTACCAATTCAAAGCCGACCCACAAGCATTTTTGAAACAATCGCCGTCGCAAATTGCGGATGGCAAAGAACCATAGGCCGTAAGCCCGAAAGGAGGGCGCGATGAACGAAGCAATGAAGATGGCTGATTCAAGCGAACCTTCCCGCACATCAGTAGCAACGACCGCTATTGACCGCGTTTGCGGCATGATGGTCACAGCGCAGCGGGCGGGCAGCTACGAATACGAAGGCGTGACGTATTACTTTTGCAGCACGGGTTGCCTGAATAAATTCAAAGCCAATCCGCAGGCATATCTGAACCAGCCGCCGCAACCGATGACGCACCAGCATGCGTCGCAACCAGTTCAGCTTGCGGGCAAAGCGCAATCGCTGCCGGTGATGACGCCAGCGCCCGTCTCGCAGGAAGCCACGCAAACCGACCCGGTATGTGGAATGCAGGTCAATCCGTCCACTGCCGCAGGCAGCCACGAACACGATGGCACG
>JANNUY010001158.1:0-1534 GCA_031414155.1 Acidobacteriota bacterium | reverse complement strand
GACGGCGCGCGCGGACGCGGCACGCGTGTTTCTTTCACGGTGCCGATTGGCGACGACGACACAACCTTTCAAGCAGCGAGCGAAGTATGAGCGCCGAACACAAACGCATTCTGGTGGTAGACGATGAGCCGCAAATCACGCGCGTCTTGCGCCGCAGCCTGCAAACCCATGGCTACGATGTGCGTACGGCGGCGGATGGCGAAGCCGCGCTCGACGTGCTGCACGATTGGCTGCCCGAACTGGTCGTGACTGATTTATCTATGCCCGGCATGGACGGCATTGAGTTGTGCCGCCGCATTCGCACTGAGACGCAACTGCCGATCATCGTGCTGTCGGTCAAAGGCGAAGAAGCGACCAAAGTCAAAGCGCTCGACGCGGGCGCGGATGATTACGTGACCAAGCCGTTTGGCATGGATGAATTGCTCGCGCGTATGCGCGCGGCCTTGCGGCGCATGGCTGTGGTCACGACGCAAGCGGTTGAACTCAACGTCGGCGATTTCGCGCTCGACCTCGACACGCGGCGCGTCACTGTGCGTGGCAACGAAGTCCATCTCACGCCCAAAGAATTCGAATTGCTCACTTACCTCATGCAACACGCGGGCAAAGTTCTCACGCATCGCACGTTGCTCGCCGCCGTGTGGGGTGGCGATTACACCGAACAGACTGAATACTTGCGCGTTTTCGTCGGCCAGTTGCGCAAAAAAATCGAAGCCGATTCAGCCAAGCCGCGTTACATCGTGACCGAACCGTGGATCGGCTATCGGTTTAATGCCGGCCTCTAAAAATTCCGCCGTCTTTACGAACTTTTTATAAATCGCTTACGCCAACCTTATGCGCGTAGGGCTACGCTGCGTTTCGTTGAAGGAGGCTTTTATGACGCAAACGAAAACGCTGATTGACGAATGCGCGGCGGCAGTCGCGACGGCGGTCGGCTTAACGCTGTGGCTCGCGGGACTCTTGCTGGCGGGTTATGCCTGGCTGGCGCACGACGACGGATTGCAACGCTTCGCCACCATGCTGATGTGCTTATTGCTGCCGTGTTTGTTCCTAGCGGCCTTTTGTCTGGATCGTCACGAAGACGGAGGCCGCCATGAATGATTTGCTCTATCTCGGATTGACGCTGCTGTTTTTTGCGCTCGCGTGGGCTTATGTGCGCGCGTGCGAAAAGCTGCAATGAAGGAGATGCGATGAACTTTGAAACGCTCACAAGTTTGGCCGTCGCGCTGTTGCTGCTGGGTTATCTGGCTTACGCGCTGTTGCGGCCTGAAAAATTCTGACTTGGGTACGCGAGCGTCCCCGCTCGCTCTGGGATCGCTTTGGCTTTATGACAATTAACGGCTGGTTACAAATTCTGCTTTTCTTCGCGCTGGTGCTGGCGCTGACTAAACCCATGGGGGTGTGGATGACGCGTGTCTTCAACGGCGAACTCACTTTTTTGCATCCGCTCGAACGTGCGCTCTATCGGCTGTGCGGCATTGACGAAAAGCGCGCGATGCGTTGGACGGAATACGCCGCCGCGATGCTCGCGTTCAGC
>JANNUY010001157.1:0-1370 GCA_031414155.1 Acidobacteriota bacterium | reverse complement strand
AGATGATCGCGGAAGCGAAAACCATCACCGTCTTGCTTAATCATCGCTTGAAAGAACGCGGCGGCGTCAAAAAACAAGGAACGCACATCACCGAGATCACGATGGAAAATGGCGCGCGCTTTCGTGGTGCGATCTTCGCCGATGCAACTTACGAAGGCGATTTGCTAGCGCAGGCGAAAGTGGATTTCACTTGGGGGCGTGAATCATCCGCGCAATACGGCGAATCGCTCGCAGGCGTGCGTCCCAAAGATCGCAACCATTCGTTCGATTTTGCGGTGTTGGCGTACGATGAAAACCAAAAACACCCGTCTGGAAGACAGTTGTTGCCCGAAATTCAAAAAGAACCACGCGGCGAAATCGGCGCGGGCGATAGAAAAGTCCAGGCTTATAACTTTCGCATGATTTTGACGGACGATCCGGCTAATCGCATCACGTTCGCCAAGCCCGCGACCTATGACCCGAAACGCTTTGAATTAGCGGCGCGTTGGTTGAATGGTTTTGTGAAAGACAAAGGCCGCGCCCCGCGTATGAATGAAATCCTGTTGCCCGCCCAAGTCGCAGGCAAACAGAAATGGGACTTCAACAATCGCGGCGCGTTTTCGACTGATTACATCGGCAAAAGCTGGGATTATCCGAACGCGAGTTACAAACGCCGCGCCGAGATTTGGCAGGATCATAAACGCTACACCGAAGAGCTGTTTTACTTCCTGCAAAACGATCCGCGCGTGCCGAAAGAGACGCAAGCCGAAGTCGCACCCTTCGGCATCGCCAAAGACGAATTCACTGACAACGACCACTGGCCTTATCAGCTTTACGTGCGCGAAGCGCGGCGGCTGGTGGGCGATTATGTCGTCATCCAAAAAGATATTCAGACCGAATTGACTAAGCCTGATGTGATTGCGATGGGTTCTTACAACAGCGATTCGCATAACGTGCAACGCTACGTCACGCCCGAAGGCTACGCGCAAAACGAAGGCAATATGGAAGTCGCCGTCACGCCTTATCAAATCCCGTATCGCATCTTGCTGCCCAAACAAACACAAGCAACAAATTTGCTTGTGCCCGTCTGTTTTTCTGCCAGTCACGTGACCTATTCGACGCTGCGCATGGAGCCGCAATACATGATGATCGGCCAAGCGGCGGGTCTCGCGGCGAAGCTGGCGATTGCAAATAACGTCGCGGTGCAAGCGATCAATACGCAACAATTGAGCGACAAACTGAAAAGCCTCGGCGCAGTGTTTGAATGGAAGAAACCGAATTGAGGAATGTTATGCAGCGAATTTTATGGGCACTGTTGTTATGCAGCGTGAGCGCGTTGGCGCAAAACCAAACTTATGACTTGGTGATTTACGGCGGAACCGCTGCCGCAG
>JANNUY010001156.1:0-4807 GCA_031414155.1 Acidobacteriota bacterium | reverse complement strand
GATCTCGTTGATCGTGCGTTGCCCCTTGAAGGCTTCCAACACGACTTTGACTTTGAATCCGGTGTCGTAGGTTTTTCGTTGTGCTTTTTTCATTGCTGCTCCTTGGCAGCGATTTTACACCTTAATCACCTGTCCAGTTTTGGGGAGTACCATAACCATCGGCCAACATTGGCGCATGCGACTATTGAGCGAAGCGCCCGTTGAGATGAAAGCATCGGTGACGTTACGTCCCAAAGGCGGCTTGCCGATGCGACTTGAGTTACGATGACTGAAAGCCAAATCCGCGCTGTACCGGCTCGCCATCGGGCTGGTATACTCGGCCGCGTACGTGTCACACTTCCAACAGGAAATATGAATACATCGAATTATCTGGATAAGCTCGCCGCCGTGGCAGAGTGGGTCGAAGGCTACTTTCGCCGTTCGACCATGATTGCGTTGGTCGCGTTGGCAATTATTGCTGGCGGATTGACCGGCCTCGTTTTGTCTTATCAACTGAGTTTCACCAGCTTCGCCGCCGAAGTAGACGCCTTGCAGGATTACCGTCCGGCAGAAATCACCAAGGTTTATGCCGACGATGGCAAGACGGTGATTGGCGAACTCTCGCTCGAACGGCGTATTCCGCTGACTTATGACCAACTACCCGAAAACCTGAAGAAGGCCATCATGGCGATTGAAGACACGCGCTTCTTTTCGCACGTAGGGATTGACCCTTATCGCTTGGCGGGTGCGGTCGTACAGAGCTTTACGCGTGGCACGCGAGCCAAAGGCACTTCTACGCTGACCCAGCAATTGGCGCGCGAGCTTTATCTGAGCAAAGAGCGTTCTTACATCCGCAAAGTCAAAGAAGCGATTTATGCGCTGCAAATCGAGCGCGTATACACCAAAGAACAAATCCTGACGCTTTATTGCAACCAGATTTTTCTCGGGGGTGGAGCTTACGGTTTTGAAGCCGCGTCGAACTATTACTTCAGCAAGCCGCTCAAAGAATTGACGGTGGATCAATACGCGATGCTGGCGGCGTTGCCGAAAAGCCCGATTTATTACTCCCCGATTTTGCATCCGAAACCCGCGCTCGAACGCCGCAACCTCGTGCTGAGTTCGATGGCCGAAGCGGGTTACATCTCAGAAACCGAAGCCGAGACGCTGAAGAAAAAACCGCTGGGATTGAATCCTAACGAAACGCGCAACAAGAACGACAAATCGCCACACGCTTATTTCATCGAAGAAGTCCGGCAGGAATTGCAGCGCGTTCTCGAACGCAATCAGCAGGATGCGATGGAAGTTTATAAAGCGGGGCTGAGTGTTTACACCACGCTCGACGCCAACGCTCAAATCGAAGCGACGGAAGCGGTGCGTAAAGGCGCCCGCATGTACCAAAAGCGCCACGGCTGGCGACATGTGGAATTCCCGAACATTCTGGTCAAAGACGACGGCACGCCCACTGGCATCGAACTCAATACCTATCAACATTACACTTGGTCAGCCGTCGCGCCTAAAGTCGAAGAAATCATTTCGGGCGTAATCACCGAAGTCAGCGACAAGGGCACGCAAGTCACTTTCGGTCGTTATGGGGCGACAATCACGGCGGCAGATATGGCGGTCACCGGCAAAGCACCGTCGAAACTTTTCAAGCGCGGCGACCTCGCGCAATTCAGCGTCGTGTCGGTTGACGAACCCAAACATTCCGTCAAAGTGAAACTCGAACCCGAACCCGAAGTGCAAGCCGCACTTGTGATGATCGAAGCCAAAACCGGCGAGATCAAAGTGATGTCGGGCGGTTATGATTTTTCGACGAGCAAGTTTAATCACGCCACGCAAGCCAACCGGCAAACGGGTTCGGCCTTCAAACCGTTCATCTATTCGGCGGCGCTCGAATATGGCTTGCGCCCTGACGACACGGTCGAAGACTCGCCGCTCAAGATTCGTGAATGGCAGCCGCACAATTACGATGAGAAATATTTAGGTTCGATGGCGATTCGCAAAGCGTTGGCGCAATCGCGCAACATTCCGGCGGTGCGCATTCTGCAAGAGATCGGCATTCAGAACGGCGTCAACATGGTCAAGAAATTTGGCTTGCCGAACCCAATGGCTCCGTTTCTGCCCTCTGCGTTGGGCGCAACCGAAGAACCGCTGATGGCGATGGTTTCTGCTTATACAACTTTCCCTAATCGCGGCGTACGCGTCGAGCCGGTCTTCATCCGCAAAGTCGTAGACCGCGATGGCAACGTGATTGAAGAAGCCAAGCCGAAATCATACAAAGTGCTGAGCGAATATGTTTCGGCACAAATGGTAGAGATGATGCGCGGCGTAGTGCTGGAAGGTACGGCGAAAGCGGCCAGCGCCGTAGGCCACGAAGTCGCGGGCAAGACGGGCACGGTCAATGATTTCACCGATGCGTGGTTCATTGGTTACACGCCCAAAGTCGTCACGGGCGTGTGGATTGGTTATAGCGATTCAAAAGAACCGCTCGGCAAAGGCGAAACCGGCGGCACGGCGGCGATTCCCTTTTGGGTGGATTTCATGAAAGGCTATCTGAAAGATCGCCCCAAAGAACGCTTTGGCAAGATTCCCCCGCTGCCCGACGATTTGCGCCAGTTGCAAGCGGCACGCGCACGCGACCGCGCGAATGGACGCTCTAAACTCGACACCGGCAAAGGCGACGTTCTGCCGGGTTCGCGCGACCTGCCTGATTCCGATCCGCTGGGCGGAATGAATGCGCCACCGGCTGCGCCTGCCCGGAATAATCAACCCGCCGCGCAACCGCCCGTGCGCGAAGCTCCGCCGCAACCAGCGCCTGAGCCGCGCAACGAACGGCCCAATCGCATAATGCGTCCGCCTGACCCGACGCCTGCGCCGACGCCGCCACCGAAAAAAGGCAAGAAGGGCAAGGGCGATAACGGGAATTAATCCATAGTGATAAGGAGCTACGTGGCACATGATGGCATCTTGTGCCACATAGCGTGTTAGCATCTCTCAAATGACAGAACCTAATTTCAAATCGGGCTTTGCCGCTCTCATCGGACGCCCCAACGCGGGCAAATCAACTTTGCTTAACGCGATTGTCGGCGAACACATCGCCGCCGTTTCGGCCAAGCCGCAAACGACACGCACGCGCATTCAAGGCATCATCACCAAGCCCGAAGGCCAAATTGTTTTCGTAGACACGCCCGGCATTCACAAGCCCGGCTATGCGCTGAATCGGCGCATGATGAATTACGTCAGCGACGCGCTGTTGCAGGTAGACATCGTGTTGCTGATGCGCGACGCCTCGCAAAAGTTCGGGCAAGGCGAACGCTTTGCACTGGACTTGGTGAAAGAGGCGAAGAAAAAAACCTTTTTGTTACTCAATAAAATTGACCTGATTAAAGACAAGTCGGTGTTGTTACCGATGATTCAAAGTTACTCAGAGGAATATGAGTTCACCGAAATTATTCCGATCTCGGCGCGCAAAGGTAAGAATCAAGACCTGTTAGTCAGCAAGCTCATCGAACACTTGCCCGTCGGCGAAATGTTATTCGAAGCCGATGATTTCACCGATCAACCCGAACGCGACATCGTGGCTGAGTTAGTACGCGAAAAAATACTAGCCGCCACGGGCGATGAAATTCCTTATGTCACCGCCGTGCGGACTGAAATGTGGCAAGAGCATCCTGAACTGGGTAATGCAGCCACTGAAATCCATTGTGTCATTTACGTCGAACGCGATTCGCAAAAGCCTATTCTCATTGGGCGCGGCGGTCAGTTCCTGAAAAAAATCGGCACCGAAGCACGGAAAGATATTGAGAAATTATTAGGCCGCCACGTTCGATTGAACCTATTTGTTAAAGTACAAAAAGAATGGCGCAACGACTTGCACTTGCTCGACCAACTCGGCATTCAGGAAATAAACCAAAAAAATAACAAGGAAAAAATAAACCTATCCGATTTTACGCTGACAGATCCCCCTGAAATTGAGACTGAAGCTGAACCATCGCCTGCTCGTTCTATGAAAATCTGGCACGCACTCGAACTCACTTTTGCCAAAGCAGCAGAATCCGCCGTCACGCCGCAGCTTTGGAACGCAGGCACGACGGGCCTCGAAGTTTCAGAAGACAATGCCAACACCGTCACGATGCGTGCGTATTTCGATGTTGCGCCCGATGCTGACAAGCTACGCGCTGACATCCATCAGGCACTCACATTCCTGCACTTACCTGAAAGCGCACTGCATAGCCTCGAAGCTCTTACCATTGCCGATCAGGATTGGCTGACCGAATGGAAGAAGGGTTACGAGCCAATGAATATAGGTGAACGTTGGTTGGTAACACCTTCGTGGAAGCGCGAACAGGTTCAAGCTGATGGCCGCATTGTGATACAGATTGACCCCGGCATGGCTTTCGGCACGGGTACGCATGAAACGACGCGCGGCTGTTTGGAGTTGTTGGAAAAATACTGGAAAGGCGGCGCTTTGCTTGACGTAGGAACCGGCACCGGCATTCTCGCCATCGCTGCGATCAAGTTGCATCCCGAAGCCACCGTCATCGGCTTTGACATAGACCCCGAAGCCATCACCGTCGCCGAAGAAAACGCTGAGATCAACGGTGTCGCTGAATCGTTGACGCTTGAAACCAATCGCCTCGCGGCTTTTGTCGAACAGCAATTCGACGTTGTTCTCGCCAATCTCACCGCCGATGTCGTCGTACCGCTGACGACAGAACTTTTTCAAGTGGTGAAATCCCACGGCGTGCTGATCGTCTCAGGCATCTTGCTCGAACAGCGCGACGACGTAATGCAAACACTGCTAGCCAACGGTTTCAGCCTGCTTGAA
>JANNUY010001155.1:0-12589 GCA_031414155.1 Acidobacteriota bacterium | reverse complement strand
GCTGCTCGACGACAAGAGCATCTCTGACATTTTGGTGAACGGCGCGAAACAGATTTACGTCGAACGCAAGGGCAAGCTCGAAAAGACCGACATCGAATTCCGCGACGACGCGCACCTGATGCAAATCATTGATCGCATCGTCTCGCGCATCGGTCGTCGCGTAGACGAATCGTCGCCCATGGTGGACGCGCGCCTGCCTGACGGTTCGCGTGTGAACGCGATCATTCCACCGCTGGCGATTGACGGGCCTTCGCTTTCGATACGCCGTTTCGGTACGGACCCGCTGAAGATTACCGACTTGATCGAGTTTAAAGCCCTGACACCAGCGCTCGCGCAATTCATCGAGGCGGCGGTCAAGTCGCGGTTGAACATTCTGGTCGCGGGCGGCACAGGTGCGGGTAAGACGACGCTGCTCAACTGTCTTTCAGCGTTCATTCCGCACGACGAACGCATCGTGACGATTGAGGATTCCGCCGAATTGATTATTCAGCAACCGCATGTCGTGCGGTTAGAAACGCGCCCGCCCAATATCGAAGGCAAAGGTGAAATCACCATTCGCCACCTCGTCAAAAACTCGCTGCGTATGCGTCCCGAACGCATCATCATCGGCGAAGTCCGTTCCGACGAGGCCGTAGACATGCTGCAAGCCATGAACACCGGTCACGACGGTTGTCTGGCGACGGTGCATAGCAATACGCCGCGCGATGCGCTGTCCCGTTTAGAAACAATGATGGCAATGGCGAACCTGCGCATTTCTGAAAAAGGTATGCGTCAACAAATCAGTTCGGCGATCCAACTCGTCATCCAATGCGCCCGCCTCAATGATGGTTCGCGTAAGGTGACGCATGTGTCCGAGATCATCGGCATGGAAGGTGAAATCATCACGATGCAGGAAATTTTCAAATTCACGCGCACCGGCGTCGGCCCTAAAGGCGAAGTGCTGGGCGCATTCAAAGCGACGGGCATCCGCCCGCGTTGTTCCGATCGGCTGGAATCTTATGGCTTCCGGCTGCCCGCGAACATGTTCGACAGTTTCTAAAGCGAACTGGCTGCGGCGTAACGCGCGTTGCCGCGACGCGTTACGCCGTGACCGTTTTGCTTTGGCTACCAAACCCACGAGTAGCTATGGAATTTATCTTTCTGATGCCGTTAGTGACTTTGTTGTTCCTGACGGCGGCTTTTTACTTTTTCATCACGCGCGATACCGACCGGTATCGTGAGACGATTGATCAGCGCCTCAAAGACATCGCCCGCGACCGGGGCGGCGTGAGTAGGCACGAGTTGAAGTTGCTCAAGGAAGAGTTGTTGAGCGACATCCCCGTGTTGCATCGCGTGCTGTTGCGCTTCGAGGTTTTCACGCGGCTGCAAAACATTTTGCGTCAGGCCGAAGTAGACATCGTCGTCAATCGCTTCATCGTCGTCAGCCTGATTATCGGCCTGCTGATGGGTACGCTGGTGCTATTGGTTTCGGGTTCGGTGTTTGCGACCGCCGTCGTCACGTTGGGCGGAATGATTGTGCCGCTGCTTTGGGTATTGAATAAGCGCCGCCGCCGTTTCAAAAAGTTTCTCGAACAATTGCCCGACGCGCTCGAATTGATGATTCGTTCGTTGCAAGCCGGACACAGCTTCAGTTCCGCGCTGCAAATGGTCGCAGCCGAAATGCCCGAACCTATTGCCAAAGAGTTCGGCAAGGCATACGAAGAACAAAATCTCGGATTACATCTCAAAATCGCGCTCGAAAACATGCTTGAACGCGTACCGATTCTCGACCTGAAACTGTGCGTCACCGCCGTGCTGATTCAACGCGAAGTCGGCGGCAACCTGTCTGAAGTCTTGCGTAACATCAGTCACATGATCCGTGATCGCTTCCGCATTCAGGGCGACATTCGTGTGCGTTCGGCGCAAGCGCGCCTGAGTGGTTCGATTGTGAGTGCGCTGCCGTTTTTCATGTTTTTCTGGATCAGCCTCGTCAACCCTGAGTTTATGAAACCGCTTTACGAACATCCGTGGGGCTATTTCATTTTGGGCACTGGCATCACGATGCAATTTCTGGGCTGGCTGATCATTCGCAAAATCGTAAACATCGAAGTTTAAGAATGGTTGTCGGTGGCCGGTTGTTGATTGTCGGTTAGTGACCGGCAAGCGATAACCGACTACCGCCAACCGATCACCGACAACCGATATGGAATTTTCTGGTCTCATCTTTTATTCGACTCTATTGCTGGCGGCGGGCAGTTTGGTGATGGCTGTGTATTGGTTGGTAGCGCGTCCGGCTAATTTGGTAGAAGAGCGTTTGCGTTCGTTGAATCCGAATCTCGAAGCGGGCGATTCCCCGGTAATGTCGGAACCGAGTTCGACGGCGTTCTTTGAGAAAGCTGCCAAGCGCGTTGCCGAGAAGCTGCCGAGTTCGCCGCGCACGGCGAAACGCTTGCGGCGGCGTTTGATGCGTGCGGGTATTTACAACGAAAACGCGCCGGCGATTTTCAACACGATTCGGCTGGTTTCGGCGATTACTGTACCGACCATCGTGTTCTTTCTCTTAACCGCGGTTTTCCGCCAACCGGTTACTTTCGCGGTGTTGGGATTGACTGCGACATGGGCGGGCTTCGGCATTTTTCTGCCCTCGTTCACGCTGTCGCGGATGGTCACGAAACGGCAGCATCGCATCCGTCGTGCGTTGCCCGATGGTCTGGATTTGATGGTCGTTTGCGTCGAAGCCGGTTTAGGCCTGAACGCCGCGCTCAATCGCGTAGGCCAGGAAATGGATTTGGTCGAACCCGCGCTTGCGCATGAACTCGCCATTACCAATCGTGAAATTCGTGCGGGCAAATCGCGCGAAGAAGCGCTGCGCAATCTAGGCGACCGCACCGGCGTCGAAGACCTGAAATCACTCGTCGCCATGCTTGTGCAAACGGATCGTTTCGGCACTTCGATTGCCGAATCGTTGCGCGTTTTCGCCGATTCGATGCGTATCAAGCGCCGCCAACGCGCTGAAGAACAAGTCGCCAAAGCGGCGGTCAAGCTGTTGTTTCCCTTGTTGTTTTTTATCTTTCCGGCGTTGCTCATCGTGTTGATGGGACCGGCGCTCATCAAGATTTACGAGCTGTTTTTCTTTATGTCGCAGCAACCGTAAACGTTGTGCGATTAGAGTGTATTTGGGGTGTATTGAAGAGGTGTTGTCCCATGAAAAGTTTACTAACGATCTTGGTTTTGCAAACGTTCGGGCAAACGCTCGGCTTGTTGCAAGCCGCTGAAGAAAAACCCGATCTGACGATTAATTACATCATCATTGGCGCGCTGCTGTTGGTTGCCGTAATTCTCGGTGCCATCGTCATGAAGCGCCGCGCGAGCGAGAAGGATGATGATTGGGACGCCTAGGCTCTATCACACTTCGTCTGGCGCATGTCTCGCCGAGCGCGTAGAGATCGCCAACACCGCGTGGACACGCCTGTGCGGCCTGATGTTTCGCCGCGCGCTGGCGAAAGGTCAGGCGTTGTGGATTCGCCCGTGCAACGGCGTGCATACGTTTTGGATGCGGTTTGCCATAGATGTGATTTACCTCGACCGCGAGATGCGCGTCGTGAAGCTCACTGAAAACTTGCGCCCCTTTCGGCTGACGATGCCGCAACGGGCAGCCCGCAGCGTGATCGAATTGCCTGCGCACACGATTGCGCAAGCAGGAATACAAATTGGCGACCAACTGCGTGCCGTAAGAGAGGAAGCGTAATGGCAGTTTCCTTACAACACCTTAAGGATTTGCCCGCTATGCCGCGCGCGCGTCGCGCGTCGCGTCCGTTGGGTTTAATCGCACGCGCCGTGCTGCCGTCATTCGGCAGCCTTACGTTGTTGTTGATCGTGTACGTGTTATTCACGAACAGCTATCGTTTTTTGCAAGACAGCGACACCGGTTGGCACATACGCACAGGTGACTGGATTCGCCAAACGGGCGGTGTGCCACGCACCGATATTTTTTCTTTCACCGTCGCCAACCAACCGTGGTTCGCGTGGGAATGGCTGAGTGAAGTGGCGATGTCTGCGATGCACAGTCGCTTCGGTTTGGCAGGCGTGGCGTGCGCAACTTGGTTGGTCTTACTGGCGGCTTACGCGCTGCTCTATCGCACGATGCAACAGCGCAACGCTGATCCAATGCTGGCTTGCGCGCTGACCGTATTCGCCGCTGTTGCTTCCATCGTGCATTGGCTTGCGCGCCCGCATGTCGTCTCGATTTTGTTAATGGTCGTATGGCTCGCGCTCGTTGAAAACCATCGCCGCTATCGTTCGCGCCATACTCTGCGAATGATTTATTTTGCGCCGCTGTTGATAGCACTGTGGGCGAATATGCACGGAGCTTTCGCTGTGACGTTCGCGTTGCTGGTGATTTACGCCGTGGGCGAATGGCTTGAACTCGCCGTCGCAGGCCGCAAGGCCGAATGGCGCGTGATTGTGCCTTATGCCGTCGTAGCCGCGCTATCCGCCGTCGCCGCGTTATTCACACCGTATGGTTTCGCGCTTTACGGCCACCTGATTCGTTATCTAGGCGACCGGCAATTGCTCGCACTGATAGACGAATTCAAATCGCCGGACTTTCATTCTGTAGACGGCAAGCTCATTGAAATTTTATTGCTGCTCGCGCTTGCCGCTGCGGTGCGCGCCGCGCGCCAACGCCGCTTTGTCGAAGCGGGATTGGTTGCTCTCTGGTCGCATATGACACTGCAATCCGAACGGCACGTTACGTTAGCAGTTATCGCTCTCACCCCCATCATCGCAGAACAAGGCACGGAATGGATTGGCGCTTTGCTTGCGCGTTGGAAAAAGCTGGAAGTCGTGCGGCGTTGGTACGGCGGCATTAGGCAACTGGATCGGCAGTTGAATGGCGCATTCGTCGCATTGCTAATAGTTGTAGGGTTGACGGGGCTGCTCACGCAACCTGCGGCGGCGAAGGTTTACGGCAATGCGTTTAGCGCGAAACGCTTTCCGGTCGAAGCGGCTGCGTTCATCGAAACACAGCTCACGGCTGACAAGCTGCGCGGCAAGGTTTACGCCGTAGACCAATTCGGCGGCTATTTGATTTATCGGTTCGCGCCGCGCGTCAAAGTTTTCGTGGACGGACGCAGCGACCTTTATCGCCAAAGCACAGTGTTAGACGACATGAACCGTTTGGCGCAGGTGCGGCCTGATTGGGCGGCGATTTTGGCGCGTTACGAAATTGAGTGGATGGTTTTGCAACGCGACGAGCCGTTGAGCTTGATGGTGCAGCAAAGTGGGCAGTGGCAGGTCGCATACGCCGACGGAACGGCACAGGTATTGATAAGGCAAGGGCGATAAGGGCTAAACTGGGTGCGTTTGCACGATTTTTACACAAAAGTTCAAGTTCGCAGTGTAAAAATAGAGTATTTTGGTGATACAGCGCGCATAACTTTATTGCTTCTGGAATAGGTCATGAGGTAATCTTAGGCCGCCTTAAAAACCTCGCTAGTCGGATTTATAAAAAAGAGCGCCTTGCCCCGCGCCAACGAAGAAACGACAAGGTATTCAACTGCATCCCCGCTTGAAGTAAAAAGAAGCAACAAGGTTTTCCGGTGCCGCGCTGATAGTTAGGGTGCGCGCCAAATTTATACACACGGTTTTATTTTGAGTTACTTGCCGTCCGTACGATTCACGTCGGATGGCCTTTCAGGTGCTGATGGCGCAATGCCATCAGAGGGGATGGTGAATGTGGTTGACACGGAGGTGCCCCGGGCGCAACCCCAAACAGCAGCAGCAATAGAGGCCGAGAGGCTCGCACTGATGCATCTTAACGATTCTCATTGCCCTCATTTATTGCTGAGGCATTGAAAGGTAAAAAATATGAAAGACGAAAGACTGATTAAATTACAGATGGAAGCGCGCCGGAACCAGGGCAGTAGCATGAAGCGCTTCTTCACTAAACCCGCCGTCGCTGCCGCGTTGACCATGGTCGCGCTGCTCATCGGCTTGGTCGCTATGCCTAACGTACGCGACAACATCGCTGAGAACCTGACTTCGACCGAAGCATTTCTTTACGGTGTGACGGACAAGACCGACTCGAACGGCAAACCCGAAGCGAAGAAACAAAACACGTTCAAAAAGATCGTAACTGCGCCCGTGCGTTTTGTGGCGCGTTTGTTCCGCAGCGGCAATTCCGGCAAACCGCAACTTGATGTCGCCAAAAAACAGCAACAGGACGAACTCAAATCGCCTGAGTTCAAAGCCGCGCCCGTGAACCGCACGACCAACGGCTTGCCGGGTGAGGCTTCGTCAGCGCCCGAACCAGTGTCGGCTTCGACGATGGCGGCGGCGGCTGACAAGCTGTTTGAAGACGCCATTGAATTGCACGGCAAAGGCCGTCTTGATGCCGCGATGGAAAAACTGAACGGCGCCTTGATGCTTGGTTCGAACAACTCAGAAGCCTTTAACATGCTGGCGGTTTGTTACGATGAAAAAGGTCAGTACAAACAGGCGCAAGAGGAATACAAGAAAGCCCTCAAGCTCGCGCCCGAAAACGGACGCTTCCTGAACAATCTGGGCTATTCCTATTACCTGTCGGGCGATTACGGCAATGCCGTGAAATGGTTCAACAAGGGCTTGAAAGGCACGCCCGAAGACAAGCGGTTGCACAACAACCTCGGTCTGGCCTATGGCCGCAAAGGCGATTTTGACAAAGCCCGTGAACATTTCGTGTTGGCTGTCGGTGATCTGGGCGCGAACCTGAATCTGGGTTACGTGTTCAGCCAACACGGCAAATACGATGACGCGATTAAGTCCTACGAAGCTGCGTTGCAGGCGCAACCCTCATCCTTGCCTGCCTTGAGCAACCTCGCGCAACTTTACGAACGCACCGGTCGTTTGCGCGAAGCCGCTGCGCTTAACGAACAATACAAAAAATTAGCTGTAACGAATCAGCAACGGGAACAGACTGTAGATCAGAAGTAACTGATTTGCAGGAAGTAAACGATTGCGGAGCGTGTCCTAAATGGCACGCTTCGCCTTCGGCCTGCCCGACAGTTGCATTTGGTGATGACTGGACGGGTGAGGGAGATTGCTTATGATTGATTTTGCCCCGGAAGTAACTCACGAGTTTATTCCGCCGATGCCGGAAACGATGGATGCCACGGGCTTATCGTTTCAGTTCATGGCGGACTTGGCGCTGAAGAATGCGGGTACGGAAAGTACCATCACGACGCAAGCTCTGGCTGACCGCATGATGTTGCCGCTCTATCTGGCTGAAGAGTTGATGCAGCATCTGTACCGCGAAAAGATGATTGAGATTCGCGGGCGCATCAGTTTTCAGAACAATCGTTATTCGGTGCTGGATCGCGGTTGGGATCAAATCAATCGCTTGATGGATATTTCGGGTTACGTTGGGCCTACGCCAGTTTCATTGGCGGCTTATAGTGCGATGATCCGCTCACAGGCCAAGCCTGATGACGTCATCGGCCCAGAGGAAGTCAAAGCCGCTTTTCATGATCTGGTGCTGCCGCCTTCGTTATTGCAAACCGTAGGCTTCGCCATCAACTCACGGCGCTCGCTGTTTCTTTCCGGCTTGCCCGGGCTCGGCAAAACCGCCGTGGCCGAACGCATGAACAATGCGTTGCAAAGACCGATCTGGCTGCCTTATTCCATCGCGATTGACGAACACGTCATCAACATTTACGACGCGCACAACCACGAGCGCACCTTCGACGAAGACAGCTATGACAATTACGACCGGCGCTGGTTGCGCGTGATGCGCCCGCTCATCATCGTCGGCGGTGAAATGACGCTTGAAAATACCGACCTGATATACAACCGCGCGTCGCGCTATTACGAAGCGCCGTTTCAAGTAAAAGCCAACTGCGGCACGCTGGTCGTGGACGATTTCGGACGCCAGCGCGTAGAGCCGGAGCAATTGCTCAACCGTTGGATCGTACCGCTCGAACGCAAGGTAGACTTTCTGACCCTGCACACCGGCAAAAAGATTTCCGTACCCTTCGAGCAATTGGTCGTGTTCTCGACCAACATCAATCCCAAAGACCTCGTAGACGAAGCGTTTTTACGCCGTCTCGGCTATCGCGTTATGATTGATCCGCCGAGCGAAAAGACTTTCCGTCGCATCTTCGAACGTCGCGCCGAGGCCTTGGGCATTTCATACGATCCTTCGTTGCTTGATTACCTGATTGCGAAATACATGGTTGAAAAGCGTGTGCTGAAATCGTGCGAACCGCGCGATTTGCTCAATCGCTTTCTTGACATTTGTACCTACGAAAGCCTCCCCCCGCATCTGACGACCGACCTGCTGGATATTGCCTGGAGCAATTATTTCGGCATGTCGCACGTGTAATTGTCGTCAACGATGCTTTTCAGATTGCTTGTCATCCACGAATCGGCAAGCCCCCGTCGAACTGAAGATGAATTGAAGTGCCGTCACACGCGTGCCCTCATCCCGTTGCGCGTAATTTCAGGAACCAGCAAAGCATTCGTTTGCAGCTTCCTTTACGTTAAGTCTGCTTGCCAGGGGCTTTTTTACGTCAGGCGCACCGCAGTTCATTGTGACGTTTCGTTTCGTGGATGAGATAACCCCACACGGCTTAGGCCAAAGATGAAGGTGCTGGACTGATGTTTATGGGAACCCGAATGCGTCATCAGATGCGTTATCAAATGGATCAAACAAGACACCACGGGGCACGAAAAAAGAAATTTCTCTCGTTAAGTTTCATCATTGCGATGGGATGCCACATTCTGGCGGGCGTCGCGGTGCATGCCGATCAAATTCGCCTCAAAGATGGACGCCACGTCAACGCCGACGAAGTCTGGGAACTCGGCAATGACATTTGGTATCGCCAGGGCAAAGTCATTAACTCCCTCGAAAAGAATGCCATCGCGCGTATCTTGCGCGGTACGCCCGAACAGGTTGAAGCCCAAATCAGCGCCGAATCTGCTGCGTCAGAAGCGATGCGTTTGAGCAAACGTCCGCCCGCTTATGCTGGCAGCATTCCCGGCACGATCACCGCTTTGCGTAAAGATGCCTTTCGCAAGGCCGAACAGAAACGCGCCGACAAGATTGCTTTGAATCGCGCTGAGATTGCCGAACTCGCCAAGCAAGACCCCGCAGCGGCGGCGGCCAAACAGAAAATCTCTCGCATCTTGCTCAAAGGCGGAACCAAGATTGACGCCGACGCTGTGTGGGAAGAGCCAGAACGCATCGGCTATCGTCTAGGCAAGATTCAAACTTTCGTTGACCGCGAAGCCGTCGAACGCATTCAGCGTGACGTCGTTGAAGACGAACCGATGCCCGCTGTGCGCTTGCCGAATCTGAAATTCTCGACCGGCAACCGCACGCTCGATTCGTTGATTGCGCAAAATGCCGTCAAGCACGACCTCAATCCGTTGTTGATTTATTGCCTCATGCGGCAGGAATCAGGCTTCAACATGCGTGCCGTTTCCCGCGTAGGCGCACGCGGCCTGATGCAATTAATGCCCGACACCGCGCGGCGCTTCGGTGTGCGAAACATTCACGACCCGATAGAGAACCTTGACGCGGGTACTCGCTATCTCAAGTTTTTGCTGAATTTGTTCAACAACAATGTCAACTTGGCGCTGGCCGGTTACAACGCAGGCGAGAACGCAGTGATTCGTTACGGCTATCAGATTCCGCCTTACCGCGAGACCCAGCATTACGTCACTTCGATCAACGCGGCTTATCGTCGCGCACAAGCGCAAGGGCACGAACCTACGCAGGACGACCTTGATCAGATTGATCCGAAATCAGCGCGCGCCACGACCCAGCAAGTACAGATTTTTACGTCTACGCCCTAATGGTTTTTGTAGGGGAATCCCCCACACGTTTTGTCAGACCCCCGTAACAGTTTGTAGGGAATCCTCACCATAGACGCTGGCGTTGCTTGAGTTCGTTTGCCGCTTCGCAGAGAATGCTCAGCGCCGCAGGAAGTCTAGTCGGCTCTTTAACCCCTGCCAGACAGCGATTTCCTTTTACCCCTGAAGTAGCGAGACTGCGCCCGCCCACGAAGCTCGCCAGCGCTTGCTGATGCGTCGCCTTGCGAGATGCGACAAGTCGGCTCTAACCGCCAATGGCACTTGGAGGGATCTATGAAACGCCTGCATCCTATCGTTTTCTCGCTGCTCATCCTTTGCGCAGCGTCTTTTACATTCTCTGGTTTGGTCAGCGCGCAAGCCCCGGTACGCGAAGTTCTCAACAACGAATCCATCGTCAATCTGGTCAAAGCGAAATTCAAAGAAGCGACGATCCTTTCCTTGATTCGCACGTCACCCGTGTCGTTCGACATCACGACCAACAAACTCGTACAACTTAAAAAGAATGGCGTAAACGAAAAGATCATCACTGCTATGATCGAACGCCAGACCTCGTTGATGGGGATGAGTGGCGGCGTAGGCGATTACGCTTCGCTCGGCGACGATGAGTTTTTTCGGCAGGGCGACGAAGAGTTTTTCAAACGCTCCGGCCCACAGAGTCGCGCGACGCCGAACAACGGCAACAATAGCGGAGGCTCAGACAACGAGATGGGCGTCTTCGGCTCGCGTTCTGGCGGACGCAGCCAAGCCGAATCGCGCGGCATAGGGCCAGGGCCGAATGGCTCGGCATCGGGTTCGAGCGAAACGATGGGGTCGGCTTCGGTACGCATTCTGCGTCCGCCCAGTGAAGCAGGCGGTGCGGGCGAACCCAAATTGCAACGCCAACCCAAGCTCGACAACAAAGCGATTCTCGACCTGATCGAAGCCGGTTTTTCTGAAGGCACGATCCTGCGCAAGATCGAAAACTCGCAAGTGAATTTCGATCTTTCGACCAAGTCCTTGTCAGACTTGCGCAAGAATCGCGTGAGCGAACCCATCATCAAAGCAATGTCCGAAGCGATGGGCATTGAGGCGAAATAGTAATGACAGGTGCGTCAGCGAAGACGTTGGCGCACCACAAGTCGTTAATTTGAGTTGTAAAGATGTACCGACTTGCCCTGCGTATTTTTTGGCTTTCCCTTGTTGTCGGCGCTTCACTGCCCGCTTTTGCGCAAACACCGCAGCCGCCTAAGCCTCCGGTTTCCGACCCAGACTCGACCATCTCGATTGATACGCTTGAAGTGCTGTTGCCCGTCACGGTGCGCGACAAGGCCAGCGGCAACTTCCTGACCGATCTCAAGGCCGAAGAGTTCACGGTTTTTGAAGACGGCGTTGCCCAACCGATCAGTTCGTTCGCGCTCAAACGCATGCCCGTCCACGTCGTACTGTTGATTGACACCAGCAGCAGCGTCACCAAAGAACTCGACGATTTCAAAGCCTCGGCGTTCAAGTTCATCAGTTCGCTCGATCCCGAAGACAATGTCTCGATCATTACCTTCGCCGATAAAGTTGAATTGGTCCAGGACTGGACGCCCAACCGTCTTTTGCTCAAGCGCGCGCTCAATCGTTTGCAAGGTGGCATGTTCACCAGCTTTTATGACGCACTTTGGCTCGCCGCCAACGAACAACTCGACAAGATCAAGGGTCGCAAAGCCGTCATTGTGTTGACTGACGGCATAGACAACGGCAACACGCGCATCACTTACGACAGTGCCTTTCGCGCGCTGGTCGAAGCCGAAGTGCCGACTTACGTCGTGAGCAAGACGCGCATCGAAATGCGCAAGACCAGCGAAGAGTTAGGCTTTTATGAGAAGAACGATAATCAATTGAATCGTTCGCGGCTGACGGGTTTGAAAACTTATATGACCAATCTCTCTGATAGCGAAGCCCGCCTGAACAAGATTGCCGAAGAAACCGGCGGACGCATCTTTTTGCCGCAAAATTTTGAAGATCTTAATACAGCCTATCAGCAAGTCGCCGAAGAGTTACGCAGCCAATACATTTTGTTTTATACGCCAACCAAAGCTGACCGCGACGGCAAATATCGCGGCGTGCGGGTGAAGGTAAAACGTCCCGGTGCGCATACGGCAACGCGGTTTGGCTATTACGCGAAATAGTGGGTACGCGCGCGCCCTCGCGTGCGTCTCGGCGGCAGACACATTAGAAAGGAAAGCGACGCACTGCTCCCAACATTCGCTGCCGAAGCCAGCACGCGAGGGCGCGTGCGTACCCAGGCTAACGATGATGTCGAATCACATTCGCAATGCCGCGCGTTTCATTCACCAATTCCTGAAACATATCGAATAACAACGCCTGCGGCCCGTCGCATAAAGCGCGTTCGGGGTAAGGATGTATGTCTACCAGCAAGCCGTCCGCGCCTGCGGCAATGGCTGCGCGTGACATCGGAATCACCGTGTCGCGTTTGCCCGTACTGTGGCTGGGGTCGTAAATGATCGGCAAGTGCGACAGGCTATGCACCGCCGGAATGATCGAAATATCCGGCGTAAACCGCGTATGGCTCGCAAAGGTTCGCACGCCGCGTTCGCACAAGATCACTTCGTAATTGCCGCCCGACATAATGTATTCCGCCGCCAGCAAAAACTCTTCGAGCGTCGAAGACATTCCGCGTTTCAGCAGCACCGGCTTGCGCGCCTGTCCCGCGCGTTTCAACAACTGAAAGTTTTGCGCATTGCGCGTGCCGATCTGAATGACATCGGCATAG
>JANNUY010001154.1:0-15279 GCA_031414155.1 Acidobacteriota bacterium | reverse complement strand
CGCTCTTCGGCGGCGGCCGTGCTGGACGGCACCATCTATCTGATGGGTGGGCTTACCGGAACAGGCAGTGATTTTGCTTCCGTCACGAGCACTGTGTGGGCCGCCAAGCCGGGCGAAGCCTGGCAGGATTGCGCCCCCATGCCCGGCCCGGCGCGGTTTACGGCCTCGGTCGGCACCGTGGATGGCAAGGTGTTTGTCGTGGGGGGGTGCACACCCGATGCCGGCAAGGTGCGCAATCTCGACGACATTATCGCCTATGATCCCCGGCGTGACCAGTGGTCGACCGTGGGACGTCTGCCGTTCCCGTTGCGTGGTGCCTGTGGGTTGGCCATCAGCGACCGGTTGGTCGTGTTTGGCGGCTACACTGACAAATTTCTCACCCAAATCATCAGCTTGGATCCCAAGTCCGGACAGACCCAGGTGATCGGGGAACTGCCCACCGGTCTGGCTGACACCCGCTTCCTCCTTCTCGGCTCCGAAGTCATCGGTGTGACCGGGGATGTCGGTGTCGGCGTCGGTGTTGGCGTGGGCGTGGGCGTCGGCATAGCGGTTGGCGTCGGTGTTGGCGTGGGAGTTAGTGTTGGTGTTGGTGTTGGCGTCGGTGTCGGAGTGGGAGTTGGTGTTGATGTTGGCGTCGGTGTCGGTGTCGGCGTAGCGGTTGGCGTCGGGGTTGGCGTGGGAGTTAGCGTCGGTGTCGGCGTCGGTGTTTGCGTCGGTGTCGGCGTAGCAGTTGGGGTTGGCGTCGGTGTCGGTGTTGGCGTAGCAGTTGGGGTTGGCATCGGGGTTGGTGAAGCAACCGTAACGCCACCAACAATAAAGCTGCACGACAAACTGTTGGCGTTTACGTCCGCTACATCGCGCCGCGTAGGGCTGTCGCCAAAGTCCAGCGTCGCCAAGCCCGTGAAATTGGCAGCGACGACAAACGTTACGCGAAAGACTTGTTGCACACCTGCGGCAAAACGCTGATCGGTCGGCAAAGCCAACGCCACCCCCAATCGTCCATTGGCTGCGGCATTCGGATTGATGAAAAACGCCGCGCCTGCCGCCGCGTTGCCCAATTCAACTTGCTGATATGTCAGTTGCGCCGGATTGAAATTCAAGCTGAAGCCCAGCGCGTTCTCATCGCCTTGCGCCGTGAGTTCAAGCGGTATGACAACGGTTTGGCCGGGTTGCGCCGCCGCGCTGCCGACGCGAATGCTGCGACTGGATTGACCTAAAGCCTGAGTAGTCGCGCGTTGCCAGTGCAGGCCGAAACTGCCCAGGCTTAAAGCCAACAAGCCGAGCGAAACCATCAGGGAATGTTTGAATGCGAAAAAAAAGCGCGACTGACGCGACAGCCAAAGCACGATGAAGGCTCCTGAAGTTGGGGGGATAAGTGAGTCGCCGCGAGGTGGCGACAGGTTATGTGTTGCGCGAGTATTGCTTCTCTATCGCCATGATTTTGGCGACGCGCTTGCCGTGGCGGGCTTCGCCTTCAGGCGTCGCCAGCCAGACCGTTACGATCTTTTCTATTTGTTCGCGCGCGATGATTTTGCCGCCCAGCGTCAGCACGTTGGCATAGTTATGTTCGCGGCTGTTACGCGCCGTCGCTTCGTCATAACACATCGCCGCGCGCACGCCGGGCACTTTATTCGCCGCCATGCAAGAGCCGATGCCTGCGCCGTCAATGACGATGCCCAGATCACAGGTGCGTTGCGCGACCGCGTGCGCGACCGCGTGCGCGAAATCTGGATAATCCACCGCGTCCTCTGAATGCGTGCCGAAATCGCGCGCCTGATGACCTAACTTCGTCAGCAGAGTTATCAACTGCTCCTTCATCGCAAAGCCGCCGTGATCGGCTCCGATTGCGATGAGCAAGCTGCGGCCTTTGCTGGCAGGTGACGAACGGGTTTGCAACGTGATGCCGCGTTCGCGCACAGCGTCTTGCGCCGCTGGTGTAATCACCGCATCGGTGCGAATCAATAACTGCCCGCCTGAGGGTACGGATAAGATTTCGCGTTCGGTAATGACGCGCTTGACTGATTCATCTGTCATATCAGATGGCATGTCTGATGAATCAGTCGGTGGCGTACCGCTCAACTTTTCGGTCAGCGCGCTACGCACGAGTTGTTGAATGTCTTCACGTTCTGTCATGAGTGAAAAAGGTGGAGCAGGCTACGAACCTGCTCCACCAGATTATTCGCCGAACAACTTGCCGACGTTGAATCCGCCGACTGAACCGCCCGCGCCGCCGCCCTGGTTGGGAAACAACTTGCTCAACAATCCGGCAAAGGCCGCGATGTTACGGGTTTGAATCAAAATCTCGCCCGGCCCGGTGAACTCAGCCACGATGCCTTCGCCGCTGAGGATGCTGCGGAACCAGCCGGAGCGCGCCGCTTTGCGCAACTGATATTGCAGATGTCCTTCCCACGCGACGAGGTGGCCGGTGTCTACGACATAACGTTCACCGGGCGCGAGCCGCTTGCGATGAATCGCGCCGAACGATGACACCAACAACAAGCCAGAGCCGCTGACTTCGAGCACGAATAATCCCTCGCCGCCGAAAAACGATTTCGCGCCGCCCCATTGCGTATTCACCTGCAAGCCCATATCGCCTGCGAGATAAGAGCTCGATTGCACCTTGAATACCTGATTGTTCATTTCGAGCGCCGCGATGTCGCCGGGCGCAGGCGGCGCAAACGTGACCTCACCCTGAGCGCCCTGCGCGGTGAAGGTCGAGACGAAAGCCGACTCGCCGCCGACCATGCGACCGAGTGCGCCCATCAATCCGCCTTTCATTTGCGAAGCTAATTCGATGTTGCCCGACATCGAAACCATCGCGCCCGCTTCGGCTTGAATTGATTGCCCGCCTTGCAACGTGACGACGGCTAACGAAAACGCCGGCTGATATAAAATTTCAAAACTATAACCGCGTCCGCTGCCGCGCCCATCACTGTCAATGCGAATGCCGCCACCACCACTCTGGGCGCCATAAGCCTGCTGTCCGTAATTCGGCGGAGGCGGCGGTGCGCTCACCGGCGTACCGCAGACCGTACAAAACTTGGAATCAGCGGGAACCTGCGTTCCGCAATTGCTGCAATTCATATTGGATTTCCTTTCTCTAGCTGCGTTTCTGATTCGATTGCCACGAAGCAAAGTTCGCTCATCGCATGGTTTTCAGAGCTTGGCATTAGTTATTTCTTTGCACAAGCCCGCTTCATAGCAAGTCACGAAGTGCGTTCGACACTGATGACGCCAGCGACGCCTTTGAGGGCGGCGATGACACGTTCGAGATGAGCGATGTCGGTGATGTCTACGGTAATGTCAATGCGGGCGCTGGCGTTGTCGTAAATCGTTGTGCGTGTATCGCTGATATTCGTTTTGATGTTCGCAATGGCGTTGACTAATGCCGCCAACGCGCCTTGCCGGTCTTCGGTCGTGACAGCCAGCGGTACGGAATAAAGACTCGCCTTCTTTTCTTCGCCCAGCCATTCGATTTCTACGATGCGCTCGCGATTGACCATGAGGTTGGCGGCGTTGGTGCAGCGTTTGGCGTGAACCGCTACGCCTTTTCCCAAGGTGACATAGCCAATCACGTCTTCGCCGCGAATCGGATTGCAACAGCGCGCGCGTTGCACTAACACATCGTCAATGCCTTTGATGGTGATGCGGTCATCGCCCAGGTTCAGCGCCTTTTTGACGGCCTGGCTGACCTGTTGCAACCGCGAAGGTTTGGCATCGGCTTTCTCGGCAGCTTCCGATGAAACAAATGGACGCAGCACGGTGCGCGGCAACAGCTTGCCGTAACCTAACGCGGCATAAAGGTCTTCGAGCTTGCCGAAGCCGTGATCGCTCATCACGGTCTTGAGCTTTTCGTCTTCCAGCACAGCCCGCAACTTGATGCGCAAGCGTTGCGCTTCTTTCTCTAACAGCTTCTTGCCCAACTCGATAGAACTGATGCGTTGCTGTTCGGTGAGCCAGTGCTTGACCTTGCTGCGGGCGCGCACCGTAACGATGAAATTCATCCAGTCACGGCTGGGCTGATGCCCCGGCGTAGTCGCAATGTCTAACACATCGCCGTTTTGGATTTTGTATTTCAACGGAACGATGCGCCCGTTCACTTTCGCCCCCGTGCATTGGTTGCCGACTTCGGTATGAATCGCGTAGGCAAAATCAATCGGCGTCGCGCCCACTGGCAATTGCACGACTTTGCCTTTGGGGGTGAAAGCGTAAACCTCTTTCGGTTTGATCTCGCTTTTGAAATTCTGCGCGAACTCTGCCGCTGAATCGTCGGGCTGATCCTGTTGCCATTCGACGAGGCGGCGCAACCAAACGGTGCTTTCGTCTTCGCTGGTGTCTTTGCCCTTGCCTTCTTTATATTTCCAATGCGCGGCGATGCCTTCCTCGGCTATGCGTTGCATTTTTTCGGTGCGAATCTGCACCTCGAATTGATAGCCTTCGCTGCCGATGACCGACGTATGCAACGACTGATAGCCATTCTCGCGCGCCACGGCGATGAAATCTTTAATGCGATCTTGAAACGGATGCCAGTATTTGTGCATCACGCCTAACGCGAAGTAACAGTCCTTTTCTTCGCGCGTGATAATGCGCACCGCCGCGAGATCGTAAACTTTTTCGAGCGGAATCTTTTGCCGTTGCAACTTGAGATAAATGCTGTAAAGCCGTTTCACCCGCCCTTGCACGCTGACATATTCAACGCCTTCGTCTTTTAATCGTTCTTCGATGCGCGCTTTGACTTCCTGCAAAAACGCTTCGGTTGAACCGCTGCGCGCTTCGACTTCGGCTTTCAGGCGTTGATAGGCTTCAGGGTCAATATGCTGAAACGAGAGGTCTTCAAGCTCTGCGCGCACCTTGCTCATCCCCAGCCGATGCGCGATGGGTGCGTAAACTTCAAGCGTCTCTTGCGCGATACGTTGTCGTTTATCAGGACGTAAAAAACCAAGCGTACGCATGTTGTGCGTACGGTCGGCGAGCTTCACCAATACGACGCGGATGTCATCCACCATCGCCAAGACCATCTTGCGCAGATTTTCAGCCTGCGCCTGATCTTTGGGGAGTTTGCCGAGATTGCTGATTTTGGTAACGCCGTTTACGAGATGAGCGACCGATTTGCCAAACAGCTTTTCGATGTCTTCGAGCGAAGTCAGCGTGTCTTCTACGACATCGTGCAATAAACCAGTCGTCACGGTTTCGACATCCATCCGCTGGCTGGCGAGAATGTCGGCCACGGTTAAGGGATGCGTCAGATAAGGTTCGCCCGAAGCCCGCATCTGGCCTAGATGTTCTTTGGCTGAAAAGATATACGCCCGGCGCAACAACTCAATGTCGGCGTCAGGGTGAAAACGCTCTACTTTACGAACTACGTCATCAATACGAATCATTGAGCGGGCATTATAGCGGCTTGATGGCGATGTGCCAGATGGCGCAAGAATCAAGGGTCAAGAGAAATGAGATGCCACCAGGTTCTGAATTCGGACTTCCGTTCTTACAACACGAACAATAAGGGGAAGAGCTTGTAACGATGATTTACCAGGGTTTTGGTTCGTCAAAAAAAGACCATCAACGCCAATCCGCTATTTAGCGCGGAAGATCGGTGAGGTCAGCCGCGAAGGCAATAAGATCAAGTCTTCGATCAGACAGCCGATGATCGTGACGGCTGACAGCAGGCCGAACGAGCCGATGGGTTCAAACTCAGACAACGCGAACACCGCGAATGTGGCAGCGAGGGCTACGTTGGCATAAATGATCGGACGGCCTGAGAGCCGCATGCTTTCGATGATGGCGTCGCGCAAATCGCCGTCGGCGGTTTGCACGCGGCGAAAGCGCACGATGAATTGCACGGCGTTGTCTACGGCCAAACCCAGCACGACGCTGGCGACGAGGCTGGTCGTCAGGTTCAGCGGAATGTGAAACCAACCCATATAGCCAAAGAAAAACATCACCGGAATCAGGTTCGGCACGAGCGCCGTGAAGCCCACGCGCGCTGAGCGAAACAGCAACGACAACATCACAAAGATCGTCACGAGCGCGAGCGAAATGCTCAAGACCTGTTCGCCCGCAATCGCGTCAGACGTGCGATTGAGCAACACAAACGTACCGGTGGCGAATACGCGCGCGTCGGGAAACAACTCTTTGCCTTTGGCTTCGATGGCGCGCAAGGCCGGGGCCATTTGGCTCGACTTGGCGAGATTGCTGCGCACCAAAATCCGCGCCGTCTTGCCGTCGTGCGTGAAAAATGCCTTGAGTTGATCGCGCTCTGACAACAAATCTGACAAGACATTGGCGTCAGTCGGAATCGAATAAAACTCCGCGCGGTTATTGTTAAAGGCGCGATGCGAGTGGCGAATGAAATCGGCGACCGAAAGCGTGCGATCAATCGCGAGTCCACCTTGCGCGACCGGGCGTTCGAGGTATTCTTGAAAAGCGACGATGCGATTTAGGGTTGCCGGGTCTTCGAGCGCACCGGCGCTTTTGCCTTCGATCACGACATCAAAAGTGACGACGCCCGCTAATCGCTTTTGCACTTCGGCGACACCGATGCTGGTCTCAGAGTTCGCTTTGAAAAAGTGAAAGTAATCAATGTTGATTTCGATACGGCTAATGCCAACGATGCTCCACAGCGCGATCAATACCGTCAGTACATAAAGAAACTTTTGATGGTCAGTCGCCCAGCGCCCCATGCCTTCTAACCATTGCGCGGTTCGGCCCGAAAGCCCTACGTGCAGCGGTTTGAGGCGATTGCCCAACAACGCCAGCACGGCAGGTACGAAGCTCAACGACAAGACCATCGTGAAGGCTGCGCCAATCGCGGCGAAAATCGCAGTCTCGCGTACTGCCGGAATTTTGGTAAACGCCAGCGACAAAAATCCGGCGATGATTGTCAGCGCCGATACGACGACGGGCAGCGTGATGAAACGCAAAGCATTGAGAATGCGGAGTGCGGAGTGCGGAGTGCGGAGTTCCGACTTGTTAAGGTCTGAAGTCTGAAGTCTGAGGTCTGAGGTCTTTTCATCTTCGATGCCAATCTGATTGATAACGTGAATGAGATAAGAGCAGCCAATCGCCAACATCAACGTCGGCAACATCAAGCCCAACAAACGAAACGTCACTTGCAACCAAGCCATCGCGCCGAGCAACCACAACAGGCCGAGTCCGACGGTGAAAAGCGGCAACAACGTCGCCACCAGCGAACGTCCGCTCAACAGCCAAAGCACGGCGGTAATCAGTAATAACGTCAACGGCAAAAAGATACGCAGGTCGCGTTTGATGGCATTGACGCCGCGCCATTGCGAAAACGGATCGCCCGCCAGATAGCTTTCGGCAAAGCCCGCCTGTTTGGTCATCCGATAAATTTGCTCAGTGATGACGTAGCGTTCATCCGATGTGAGTTCGGCTTTGAACAATATGTTGAGCGCGGCCGTCTTGCTGTCAGCCGAAACCAGATTGCCGACGAACAAGCGATCTGTCGTCGCGGTTTGCCGCGCTTCAGCGATGCGAGCGGCGTCGTTAAAGTTTTCAGGCAATAACTTTTCGAGCGAAGCGCCGTCTGTCGTGCTGCGGGCGTAAGGCGTATTGGATAGGCTGAAGATTTCGCCGACCCCGGGCAAGGCCGCGATTTGCTGGTGCAGCGCGCGCAGCTTCGTGAGGTTGGCCGGACTGAAAACATCGTCACAAACGACGGCAATAATCATCACTAGATCATTGCCGAAAGCCGCGCGCGTGTTTTCGTAATCAGTACGCGCCTGGCTTTCGTTTTCGACAAAGCCCATCGGCGACACGTTCAACCGCAAGCCGCGCAACGCCAAGCCCAGTGCGAAAAATATGGTGAGCGCGATTACGCCAACGAGAATCAGGCGCGGATGAGTTACGACCCAGGCGGCATATCCGCTCTTGCTATTTTGCATACCGTCCGCACTCATTTTGTCAGTTTCGCGCTGGCGTTAGAGATAATGCCTTTCAAATTGTCTTCGGTAAAAAGTTTAGGCGAAAGGTTCTGATTGAATTTCACGCCGCGCGTTTCGATGACTGACTTACGCTTGGCCGCGAGGTCGTCAAAGGTCACGCGCGAAACCATCCGTTTGTTTTGCACAGTTTGCATCGGATCAAACGCTACGCGCCTGACTAGTTCGTTCTTTTCATCAAACACCTCAATGCGTACCGGTTCCTGTTGGTCATCGCTGAAAAATACGATCAGGCGCGGATAAGCCAGATTGCGATTGGGTTTGGCTTTGCCTTCGGCCTTGATAAGCGTCGCGCCACCGTCAGTCACTCGCTCAGCCGCCGCAAAATCGTATTGCGCGAGTTCCATGCCCAACAATTCTTGAATCGTAACTTTGGCTTCGCGGAACGTGACATAATTATCCGACTTGAGTTTGGCGAGTTTTTTCAAGCCCGCGAGATACGACGTAGCCTCAGTCGCTTGATCGGGTTTTTCGATGGCGAGAATCGCTTTGTCAGACTCTTCGCGCGGCGCGGTGACACGAATAAACGTAGCCGCCTGGTCAGCCGTGAACTTGCGCTGCAAGGTGAATTCAAGCTCCGCGCGTTTGCCGTCCGCACTCTCGACCTGCATCCGCATCTCGGCGGATACGTCTTGCGCGCCATCCAGTGTGGTCAGCTTTTTGATAACGGAATTGATGTCAGGCAACGGTGCGCTGCTCACTGTCGCGGCAGGTGCGTCTGTGGGTTTAGCGGGTGGCGTAGCGGTTTCACAAGCGGTGAGCAAGGCGAATGACAAAAAGCCACACAACGCCATAGTTAAACGAGTTCTCTGCATTCAGTGGATGACTCCTCAAGGTGATTTTGGCACAAGATGACATCTCGTGCCGCAAAGGTAAAGGCATAAAAGGCCGATGAATAGGCCGCTTGACAAGCCCTCACGCTATCGGGAAAATCCGCCTCGTCTTTGAGAGGGCCGTTAGCTCAGTTGGTAGAGCAGCAGACTCTTAATCTGCGGGTCGGTGGTTCGAGCCCACCACGGCTCATTAGACACAAAACAAAACGGGAAGCCTTCGCGCTTCCCGTTTTGTTTTTGGCCTCAACGAATTTAGAAAGCCGCAGCGCCTGCTTCAGCCACCGCGTGATCTTGTTCACCCGAACCGCCGCTGACACCGATTGAACCAACGACCACGCCGTCTTTTTTCAACGGAATGCCGCCCGCAAAAATCATGATGCGACCATCGTTCGAAGCGTGAATGCCAAAGAACTGTCCGCCCGATTGCGAATGGTCGGCCAGGTCTTTCGTCGCAATATCGAAAGCTCGTGACGTGAAAGCCTTCTTGATCGAAATATCAATGCTGCCAAGCCACGCGCCGTCCATGCGTACGTGCGAGACCAAGTTGCCGCCGCCATCGGCTACGGCGATGTTCATCGGCTGCCCGATTTCTGCTGCCTTTTTTTCTGCCGCCGCGATTAAGCGACGCGCATCTGCGAGTGTGACCATGTGAATTTCTCCTTGTGATTGTTGTTATTGAGTGAGTTGTTATGTTTGCCGCAAGGCTTCGATTTCGATTTCGCACAAACCGGAAATCTGTGCAATCTGGGCCACGGGCAAACCCATCACCAAGCACCGACGAACGACTTCGACTGATTGTTTATAGCGCCCTTCATCAACGGCTGTATCCAGCACGTTTTTCAGATCGCGGTAATGCTTCAAGCTGTTTTCGTAATCCGCCAGCTCTTCGCGGGTGAAGTTCCCCACTTCAGCCGTCTCAAATAACTTGGCAAAGATGCGCTCTTGCAACTTGGCTGGACGATCAGTCAATGCTGGCAGGCGTTTCAGCACGTAAAGCCATTTGTCGAAAGCCGTCACCAACTCCGCTTCGGTCTTATTGAACTTCGGCATTTCAAGATAGATAAACGTCAGCTTGTCATAAAAGACGCGGTTGATCTGGTCTTTCAACTGAACGTAATGGAGGACTTCAGGGCTGTCTTTGTCTTCGGCGAAAACGAAATCCAGCACGCCGACCAGATAGACTGCCGAAAGTTTGAAATCCCAATCGCTGCCGCGCTGCGCCTGCTCCCGAATCGGAAAGGTCGCATAAAAAACGCTGCGATCTTTGAAGAAATTCTGCTTGGCCTTTTGCATCTCGACGATGAAGCGTTCGCCCGTCTGGCTCATACAAAACAGATCGAACACGGCTCCGCGATCAATTTTCGTATCGCCCAACATCTCATTCGGCGTGAAGCTCAAGTCCTGAATCTGATGATGCTGCGGCAATAACTGATTGAGGAAATCAATCAACAGGTCTTTATTCGGCTCGCTGCCAAACAGCTTTTTGAAGCCGAAGTCGGTAAAGGGGTTGAGGTATTTTTCTGTGAATGCCATACGTAAAACCTATACTAACCTCGTCGCTATTGAGCAGGTCAAAGCGTACACAACCAACGTGAAACAGCAGCGACTTGGTTTTCATCGGTTAAATTCGCGGCATTCTCCAATGTGCCACCCTGCAACTGCTGCCAGATTTCATCCGCCATTCGTTTCTCGATGGCCGCTCCGATGAAAAAAGTATGCGGCGTTTGCGCATCTTTTTGAAAGGCTTGCTGAATGCGATTGAGTGCTGTGCGAGCCGTCTTCCAATGCTCGTCGGCTCCGGCTGGATCAATACCGCCTTTGAGTTCCCCAAATGCCACATATTTTTGCGGAGTTTGATAAATCGTTTTGGCTGAAACCTTGTTTGCCAGTGCCTTTGGCTCGCACTGGAATAAGCATAGATCTACGTTGCTTCTCACCATTGGCACGGTCAGGTTGTAAAGCAATGTGCGTGGTTGTTTACCTTTTTGCCAGCTCAATCCTCGCAGGTGCAATTCAATATCAGCGGCGTCACTTGGTCTTACTAGCCACTCGCTACTATTGGAAGAAAGCCATTGATACTGCTGCCCCGCCAACGTCAGTGCAGCAATGAGCGCCCGCGTAAGTTTACGTTGGGCTAACACACCTCCGACGTTGCGCATTGCGCCACCTAATGTATCGCCACGCGTCAGCAGAAACCGATAGACCAACTCTTCTACCCAATCATTGCCTGCGGGAAGCAGAAAGTTTTGTATCAGTTCGTGAATCGCTTGAGCCTTATCCTCTTCCTGCAAATGGGAAAGAGCCTTGTCAGAAAGCCCCGCAGCCGTTAGCACTGCGGCGCGAATGCTCAAATCTGCAATCAATTTTTCGGGCGAGTTCACAGCATTGGCCGCGACTTTTAACGCTCTGGCTTGTGCAACAAAGGGCGTAGCGCGGCGGTTTTTCTCCAACGTTAAAGCCACAAACCCTGCACGAGTTGCGGCATAAGTGGTCACTAAATCTTCAGACTTTTTCAGGTGTGAAAGAAACGCGCGGCGTGAAGGCATTATTTTTTCCTCCACACGTAAACGCACTTGCGAAGTGCCTCGCGTCCGTGCGCCCCCATCTGCTGGCTGCTGTTACCTTTGCCATTCGGCAGCACAAGAATGTTTTCGGTTACAAAACCTAACCCCTCTGCCATTGCTGAAAGAATTAAATCCACCGAGATGCTAGCTCCCGCATAACGCACGTTGTCATTGACCATCAGCAAAGGCGCACCGCGCTTGAGCACCCGTGCGCACTCGGCGATCACACAAGCCATTTCATAAAAGTAACCGCGCACCATACGCGGAATGCCGGTGTTGTTGAGCGCGCCTTGTACTTTTTGGTCTTCCAAATAACGAAGGATACTTTGCAACAAGACCTGTTCATCGGCGATGGCAATGGCACGAGACCAAGCTGGATTCATTTGCGTCAAATCCTTCGCGCGATTTTCTACCGTGCAACTCAACATCTGTTGGCGCAACTGAATAAGTTCCTTTTCGCCTACACCTAACAGCGCAAGCTCCAAAGCATAAGTCCGCGTGTAATCGTAACGATTGCAATAAGGCGGTGAGGTAATCACCGCGTCGTATGAATTACTGGGCAACGTGGGCAATATATCCAGACAGGAGCCCGCCAATAAGCGCACCGTACCTTGAGACTTGCTCGTCTCAAATAACCCTATCGAATGATGTTGCCCTGCTAAATCGGCGATGATTTCACGCAGTTTCGAGCTTATGGCTGCGCGAAAATTGCGAATTTCTCCCTTATCAAAAATCTTGCGGCCTTGTGTGTTACGGCCTGACCGATGATCCCAACGCAAGTACTGTCCATCCTTGCGTGTGTAACTCACCCCTTCGAGCACGCACAGCAAAACGAACCGCAACAACGGCTGAACTGATTCAGGTTCTTTTGCCAACGCCGCCACATAACGTTCGATGCCGTCTTTTGTATCTGCCGGATACGCGCCTTGTGTAATGCGTAACTCAACCAGTGGGGCACGCTCAGTCTGTTTCTCCCAAGCGCGCTCTTCGGCCCATTTTTGCAATACCGCCAAGTCCGCTAAACACAAAACACTAGCTTGTTGGCGCGCAGCCACAATGGCTTGGCTGCTTGGCAATACTTCAATGCCGTCTGCATCCATGCTCTGTTCCGCCGCAACAAACAACGCCGTACCGCTTCCCGCAAACGGGTCAAGCACTTTGCCTTTCCCAACGCCGTAACGCACCAAAAGACACTCAATCAACGCAGCCGAAAAGGCTTCTTTGAATTTATACCAGCCATACGCGGCGCGGCCTTTGTTAGCTTGAAAACTCACTAACTGCCGGGTCAAGGCGGAATCAACCAGCAGCTTGTCGGCGAATTGCTCGCACAGTTCCAAGTCTAATTGCTCAATGTTCGCCAACTGCGATGCTTGCTCTGGCAAAAGCTTGAGCGCAATGCGCCCCACTTCACCTAATACTTGCAGGTCAGGCTGAAGATCAGGCCAAAGCGATTGACTAATTGAAACTGCGACACCATTTTTCATGAGCTAATTCACCACGATACCCAATACATTCCGCCGCTTCGTCAATCTCCCGCCGCCTTCGCCGCCGCATCGAACGGCGCGAAATGCTTGCCGAAATGAATCTCCAACAACTCCGCATACGTCCCCTCATTCTCCCGCAACGTAGCGAAAAACGGTTCGCGGAAGTCGGCGTGATGCAGCACGGAACCAAACGTCACGTGCAAAATCTCTCGCGCGTGGAAGTCATCCAATAACGTCATCAACTGATCATCCGCCAACGCTTCAAGCCGAGGCATCTTTTCGACTTGCGCCGAGACGTGATAGGTCGCGCGGTCGGTCGGGTAGCGTTCGATGGCGAATTGCGTGATCGCGCGAAACAGCGGCGCGTTGTGTTTGCCGATGGCGCGCAAGGCTTCGAGATAGCTCGTACCGGCGGTCTTGAGGTGTACGAACTCGCCCGCTACGCGCGCGGCGATGGGGTATACGCTGAACTTGTCAGAGCCGGACTGCAGGCTGAGCTTGTAAGGGCCGTAAGTTTGCGAGACAGCGAAATGTTGCGCGAAGGAGCGTTCAAATTCGCCCAAGTCGCCGATGTAGTCCACCCCCTTTTCAAAATCGCCGACGTAACGCGGCGCGAGGCTCACCCATTTAACACCGAGGCGTTTGAGTTCATTGGCGATGTAAATGTGTTCGGCGACAGTGGTGACGGTGTCACTTTCGTCAACACTCATTTCGAGTTCGAAATCGCGCGCAGACATTGCGCTTTCAAGGTAGCGATACATCTTAACGGTGTGCGCGATGACACGACCGTATTTCGCCGCTGCGCGCAAGAGGCTTTCTTCGTCCAGCGTGAATTTGAATGTGCTCAAATCAAAAGTCTTTTGCAGTCGTGCCTGCGTATCGTCCCACGTCGTAGCGAGTTCAGCCCACGGCAGCGCGGCGCACTTGTCGCGCAATTCAGGCAGAGGCGCGGTGTTGGCGGCGTTGTCTACGTGGGCGCTGGGGTCAATCGTGTAAAAGGTGTAACCCGCCGCCGCGCATACATCAATGTCTTCGGTGGTCTTGAGATGGTCGGCGTCGGCGCCGAAGCCATCGCGCCAGCCTTCTTGCAATACGCCCCACAGCGCATCGTCCTGCACGATTTGCGGATTGCGACCAGTGCGCGTGTTTTCGCGGATGGATTGTTGCGAAAAGATCGGAGCCATACTCGACTTGCGAATCGCTTGCACATGGCCGGGCGTCGCCAAGCCTAAGCGGTCGCCGCATCCGGCTGACTTTTTGAGTCCCAAAGTTTTGGGTACGAGAAAGTCGAAAAGCGCACGCATCGCGGCGGCGTTGGCAGGCGTGCATTCGCAAATCAGTTCAGTCAGTTCATCTTGTTTAGTCGCAATGCCGTGAAAGCGCGCGAGCGTTTCGGCGTTGGCTGAAATGACGCCGAGCAATTTTGTCGTGTCTTTGCGACATAGAAAAAACAGCGCGTGATGCCCGCTGGTCAGCGAGTGCGGATAGATGTGCAGGCCGTTCGCGGCACCGATCTGCGCGGCAAGAGTATTGGCTTCAGATTCGTTCAAAGGCGCAGCCAGCGCGGTGTTGCGCGTGAGAGAAAGTACGTCGTTCGTCATTGGTTCATAGCTCCTGAAAGATGGAATTTGAGTGCAGCGGCAGCTTATCGCAGATGGCTGTGAATGTGGAATGGCCGCCAGCCCGTTTGCGCGGATTGGCAGCCCAGGCAAAAAAAATGTTTCTCTGCCTGATCTTCCAGTTCGTGTTTGAAACGGTTAGAGGCGACAGGCATCAGTCACCTGTCTTATCAGTTGTTGCCGAAGCTGATCGTCAGCGCATTGCTCGCCTGCCCATCAACACTGACGACGACACTGACTTCGCCACGGCCTGCCAAAGTGCCCACCAAGGTGCGAGGAAGTTGCAGGTTGATTTGGTCTGCGCCCACGAGTTGGCCTTGCGCTCCCGCATAAGCGACCGGCACGCTCACGCCGCCAATCGCAGCCGCTGCGTTGGCAATCTCAGTTCTGCCGCGCAAGCCTGTGCCGAACAACACTAGAAACAATTGATCGCCCGCCGCGCCGAATTCGATGGGTTGCGCGACGAACCGATTTTGCGCAGCGTCGAAACGCGCGACGGATTCATACGATTGCGCGCCGTCAGGCTTAACGCGCAAGACGAGAGCGGCAGCGAGTCCTTGTCCGTTGGCGTTGGCGGCGAATAGCCCCGGCGCGACCGGCGTAATCTTGAGCAAATCGGCAGACACTTGTCCGTTGCCATTGGTCAACGCCAGCGTAGCCAATCCCGTCGCCGTCGCCGCTGGCAACAGCAAATTGGCTTGCGTAGGCGAAGCGAAGAAAAACACGGCTTCGCGTTCGACACCCAGGCTGTCGCGCACTTTGGCGCTTGTGCCTGCCAGCGTCGCGGGCAACGGAACCGCACTCGCCACCGCCGTCGT
>JANNUY010001153.1:0-5290 GCA_031414155.1 Acidobacteriota bacterium | reverse complement strand
CGCGCTACCAAAAAACTTCTGCAAGAGCGCTTCAAGCTCTTTTCGTTTGATATTCATCAATTTGAAGGTTGTGACGATTTCCACGTCAGCCAGCAAATAGGTCGGGTCTTTTTTTGCGTTGGCAATCCGGCCTTTCACATCACCGCCGGTCACGCCGATCTTATGAATAACCGACCGATGCTCCGCAATGAAAGGATGTTCCGATTTGCTGCGCAGCACATAAATCGTACCGCTGGATAATTCATCATCTTCTTCAATGCCCGCAAACAGCGGCCCGAAATCTGGATTGGTTATGCGGCGGCTGGCCTTGTCTTTATTCAACGCGCGTTGCAGCGAACGCAACAACAAATCGCTTTCGGTCGCATTGTCATAAACCACTCTCAGCCGACAATCAGTACGGCCATAGTCGCTGACAAACGGATCACCCATCTCGGCTACGATCACTTTCTGCCCATCCAGCACGAACAAGTCGCCTTGCCTGATTTCAGCGTTGTCTTTGTATTTCAGCGTTTGCCTTTCGCCCGATACTAAGTCGCTTTGCACTTTTTCAAAGATAAGCTTGAACGCATCGAAATCATGGCAAGGGGTGCGCTGTGCTATTTCTTCCGCCGCTTTAATTTCGTTGCGTGTTTGAACGTGAACCAGCCGCGTGACGTCGTTCTCAGTGGCGGCATCAACACCCAGCGCCGCCAGCAAGTCGTCGTCGGTCAGGTTGGTTTGGTTCACGCTGGCATCGTTATCAGCATCGAGCAATCCGCGCGGGTCGAGCGGATACAAAAGCTGTCGGCATTCTTCAGAGGCACGAATGCGTTCGAGCCGCACGGCGTAAAGCCGCTCGAAAATATCGCCGCTCTCGCCGTGTTGCGGAACTCTGCCACTGTCGGCCACGAAGCGCTCGACTTCCTCAAAGCCCGCGATGATGCGTTCCTCGCGCGCCGTGCGGCTGCCCGTTGGTTCGGGCGCAAGCTCGACGCCCAATTCGTCGAGCAAATCAAAATCGTCATCAGTAATTTGCTTAGACATCTTTTCCTTCTTTCGCTTTGCCCGCCAGAAAAGCGATGCCTTCGGCCATTCGTTTTTCCCACGGGTCAGCCGCCGTCAACGCCGGCAAACGGCCTTTTTCTTGTTTGAATCGCAGCGCTCGTTTTGCCAAGTCGCGCGCTTCTTCCAGCGAGAGATTGATGCGCTTGCCCGCGATGACTTCGGCGACCTGCCTGAGGCGTTCTTCGCTCATGGATTTGGCGAGGATGGCATAGGCTTCGCCAAACGGATTGATGCGATCAATCAAATCTATATCGAGGTCTGTGACCGAGAGCGCGAACTTCCTGACGCCGTCAATCAATGACGTATTTTTCCCTGCCTCACCGCTATTCGCGTTTGCCCGCTTGGCTTGTTGCACCAAGTTAAGCGCAGCAACGGCGTGCTGGCGGACGGCTTCTTGATCTTCGTCAGCCAGATGCGGGAATTTCTCTTTGATGATCTTGCCCATGTGAACTTGCGTCAGTTCTTCCGGCACGACTTCCTCATCAAACAGGCCGCGCTCAATCGTCGGTTTGTTTTGCACGAAAGCCGTAATCAGTTCGGTCAAATCTTCCTGACAGATGCGCTGCGCTTCTTCGCTTTGCGGTTCGGTCAACCCTTTGATTTCAAGTTGAATCAAGCCGCTCTCGTAGTTGATGCCTACGTTGCATTGCCCCGGTTGGTATCCGCCTGCGCCGTAATCAAAGCCGCCCGTCGCCTGATTGTTTTGATGCTTGGGTTTGAACTCAAAGCGTGGTGCCAGCACTTGTTCCATCAGCAAACTCGCCGCAATGGCCTTGAGCGTATCGTTCACCGCTTCGGCGACGGTTGATTCCGCCGCGTCCGGCTCAGCAATCAGGTTGGTAAATCGCGCGCGCGTCTTGCCCGGCGCATCGCGCGTAGCTCGCCCGATAATCTGAATGATTTCAGTCAAACTTGACCGATAACCAATCGTCAGCGCGTGTTCGCACCAAATCCAATCGAAGCCCTCTTTCGCCATGCCCAGCGCGATGATGAGGTCAACGTGCTCGCGGTTGTTTTTCTGCGTCGGGTCTTTGAGCGCGGCAGAAACTTTGTCGCGCTTGGCGGCATCGTCATCCACGAGGTCGGCGATTTTTAGTATTTTGCCTTTGGCGGTTTTCACCAGTTGAAAGCCCGTAGTTGAATCAACGCCTTGCCATTCGCCTAGCTCTTCGATGATGTGTTCCACTTCGCGGATTTTGTCTTTGGTGCTTTCACGCGAATTGACGTTCGGAATGTGCAGAATCGTTTTCTCAGCCGGATTCAGCACGCGCAAAATCTCGTCGGTGTAATTGCCCGCGTAAAAGTAATAACCGAGGTCGAGTTGTTTGAGGTGCTGATAGCCGTTGAGTTGTTCGTAATAGGTATATTTCACCGTGTCGAACCTGGCTTCGTCTTCGGGGTGCAAAACGGCTTCGGCATCGCCGCGAAAGTAAGAGCCGGTCATCGCCACGATATGCGTTTTATCGCGCGTCATCAGTTGCCTGACGTGATCGCCCAGCTTGTTATCGGGATTCGCCGATACGTGATGAAACTCATCCACGGCAATCAAGCGGTCGTCAAAGGCTGCGACGCCGAACTTATCAATCGCAAAGCGAAACGTTGCGTGGGTGCAAACCAATAGGCGCGCATCGCTGTCGAGAAACTTTTTGAGCGCATCCACTTTGCCGCCGTCATTGCCTGGCGCATCGCACAGGTTCCAGCGCGGTTCGACTTCCCAATCGGCGAAGAAACCGAACTGGCTCAAGCGTTCATTGTGAAAGCTCGCGCCGATGGTTTTTTCGGGTACGACGATGATGGCCTGTTTGAGTTTTTGGTTTTCCAGCTTGTCGAGCGCGATGAACATCAACGCCCGGCTCTTGCCCGAAGCGGGCGGCGATTTGATTAACAGAAATTGTTCGCCGCGTTTTTGATAAGCGCGTTCCTGCATTGGACGCATGCCCAACGCATTCGCGCGCGTCGAAGTGCCGTCTTGCGCATAAGTGACAGAAACTGAGGGAATCACCAGCGGATTATTCATGCCTTGGAACCTTTGGTTTTCCGTTGATGAACAAACCATGCGTTCACCAAGTAAAAGTTGAATGAATTCATTCGTTATTGTCAGACCAGGTCTCCGCCACAGAGCTTCCGAAGTTGCCTCTTCGTCGCAGCGCGACGGCTGAATTTAGCCGTGGGTTTCAACCCACGGTGAGCGTGAGAAATGATGCTCGTCGCGCTAGCGACGACTGAAATGTTGGACGAATTCAGGTGTCGCTGACGCGACACGGGAACGATTCCGCGCCCTTCCGTGGGTTGAAACCCACGGCTAAATTCAGCCGCCGCATACGCGGCGAAAATCAGCGTCAAAAAACCTTGCCGGACGCAGGCGAGCCAAGCCTAACCTAACGTTCTCCTTTTGCCCCGGCTTTCCCTGACGGCGCGGCCTGCCGTGCCGTCATTTTGGTATACATCTCAAACAGTTTTTCCAGCCGCTCGGTGTCGTTCTTGAAGCGGCGTCCGAGGTAAATGCGTTCGAGCGTTTCGTCGTTGCGTTCGTGGGCTTCGCGCACCAGCGGAAACTCCGCATCCATCCGCTCAGGGTCATACATCTCGGCAATCGTAGCGGGAAAATACTGCTCCCGCGCCAGCAGAATGTCTTCGGCACACTGCGTCAGATCGGCCTTGTTTTGTTCGGTGAGCGTAGGCACGGGAAAGGTGTTCCAGCCGAGTGTGTTGGAATAGGAGAAATCCGTTCTCATACGCACGCAAACAGTGCCAATCCAAACCCAGTGAAGTCGTGAAGCAATCAACGCCATGTTCCAGAGCGGAGCATCGTAAAGAGCGAAATTCTTGTTGCCAATAATTGTGGCTTCATTAGTTAGACCGACCGGTAAATACTGGCGATTTTCTGAACTAACTCCGGGTACGACGATGGAACGTTCAGTACCTGATTGACGGACTTCACCAAACCGATAGGGCTTCTTAGCAAGCGATTGTGTCGTTAAACGATCTGAAGCCTTTCTTTCAGCGCGAACGCCTTCAAAGCGATCATTCAGCCATTTGTTATTGGTTGCCGCCTGGTATTCATCATCATTAACCCAAACACAAAGTCGCTGAATTGCATGGATGAATTCTTTGGAACCGATGAAGGGGCGAATGAACACTTTGGGTACTGCATGCGACTTAATGGCTATTGCCGCTTCATCCGCGCTGAGCAACAAATGTCCTCCATCATTAGGCATGCTGCCGAAACTCATTTCGCTCAGTGCGCTAAGAGGATTGGGAAGCTGTTTGACGATGACATTCTGACCTGCCACCAAATAAGCGTTGATATGTTCAGCAGCTTTGACGGTTGTGCCATCGCCATCCGCATCGGAGAAGATCAATCTCGTCCGGCTCAGGTGATTAGAAATTCCGACGATGGCAACCGTTACGCCAGCGTTGTGGCTTGCCAGATTGGCCCATTTGAAACTCGTGTGTGCAAAAGCAATTTCATGGCCTGACGCAAAAATTAGCGACCACAGTGTTTCAACTTGCCGCCCCTGACAGATGGAGTTCGTAGAAACGAAAGAAGCAGTTGTAGTCGTTTTTGTGCCGTAATCGGCTGCTTTCATAAACCAGCCTGCTACGTAATCCAACGACTTCAAATTTTTCGTGCGCCCGCCAAAGATGGCTTTGAGGTCTTCCTTTTGATCATCCGTTTGCCATTGGCTGCCTTTGTACGGCGGATTCCCGCAAATAAACGTCTCCCCGCCTTCATTCTCAAAATCAATCTCAGCCTGATCGAGCGGCGTGCTGAATAAATCCTCGGCGAATAGCTTCACGCCCGTGCCGGTGGGCGGGCAGATGCTCAACCAATCAAGCCGCAAGGCATTGCCACAGGTGATCCAGTTGTCATCTTTGAGCGGCAGAAATTCGAGCAGCGCCAGCTTCGGCCCGCGATAAAGCACGTCGCATTGATATTCCGCGATAATCAACGCGAGGCGCGCAATCTCAGCGGAAAAGTGGCGCAATTCGATGCCGCGAAAATTGGTCAGCGGAATGTCTGAACGGCGTCCGGCTTCGCCGCGGCGACGGTTGATTTCGGCTTCGATCTCGCGCATCTGTTTGTAAGCAATGACGAGGAAGTTGCCCGAACCGCACGCCGGGTCAAACACCCGAAGGCGCGCCATCCGCTGGCGCAAATTCAACAGCTTGCGCGCGTTGTCGCCAGCGGCTTCGAGTTGCGCGCGCAACTCATAGAGAAACAGCGGATTGTTCTGGTTGGCCT
>JANNUY010001152.1:0-3639 GCA_031414155.1 Acidobacteriota bacterium | reverse complement strand
CGTATGGCGATCTAGCTTCAAGGAAGAATTCAATTTTGTTATCGCTTGTTCGATAGACAGAACCACCGACTACTTCGTATGTGAGACCCTTAAGCCCCTGAATTGGCGGAATAACATTTTCAAAAACGTATTGCCCCCTTTTTATTTTGCAAAGGGAGCGCAATCCAATGGCAATGGGTTTTTTGGTGTCAACTTCGTAGCGAGGGAAGTCTCTTTCTAACGAGGTCGGCGCAAGAATATTGCGAATTGTTTCAAACCTATTATTCAGGCAATCATAAGTGGTGGAAAAAATTGGTGGAGCGTTAGGGCCTTGATTAGTTTGATAAATTATGAGTTCTCGCCCATTGCTTAGGCAAAAAAAGACAGCGCGGACTCCTGGATGGTTAGCGTAAGAGTAGGCTTGCTCTATTTCTTCTTCAGAAATGCCTTGTTGTGGTTTCTTAGCCTCTAATACCCATTTAATTCTATCTTTCACACTGCAAATATAATCAGCGACTCCCTTTAGCACTGGGTCTTTCTTTGGATTTCTACGCCCCAGAGAGATTCTAGGATAGGCGAGTGTTACCTCATACGAAATGTCATTGTCTGTCTCTTTTTCATAACCTAGCTCTTTGAGCATAGGTGCTAGCACTTGCTCTCTAACAGCTTGTTCGTTGTACGTAGAAATAGAAAAATCTCTTGGCGGAAAATCCATGTAGGCAGTTGAAGTTTATTAAGCGGTCAATTCAGGAATCACGCGGCCTTCGACCACGGTTGGAACTTCGTTGCGTCCGTTGTGTTTATAAGCGGTTTTGAATTGGTTCAAGCCCATCAAGTGCAAAATCGTCGCGTGAATGTCATGCACATGCGCGCGTTGCTCAATCGCTTTGAACCCAATCTCATCCGTAGCGCCGATGATCTGTCCGCCCTTGATGCCCGCGCCCGCCATCCACATAGAGAATCCCCACGGATTGTGATCGCGTCCATCGCCCTTTTCATTGAACGGCGTGCGTCCGAACTCGCCGCCCCATACGACTAAGGTCGAATCCAACAAGCCGCGTCCTTTCAAATCGGCCAGCAAACCCGCAATCGGCAAATCGCTTGCCGCGCACCATTTTGAGTGATTGGCTTCGATATTCGCGTGCGCATCCCACCCGCTGCCCGAACCGGAATAGAGTTGAATGAAGCGCACATCGCGTTCGACCAAACGGCGCGCGAGCAAGCACATCGTACCGAACTTGTCGGTCTTCGCTTCGCCGATGCCATAGAGCTTTTTGGTGATTTCAGATTCTTTCGACAGGTCTACGGCTTCGGGCGCGGCGACTTGCATGCGATAGGCGAGTTCATACGAATTCAACCGTGCGAGCAATTCGCTGTCTTCAAGTTTGTCGGCGGAATAGCGTTCGTTGAGTTGTTTGAGAAAGTCGAGCTTGCCGCGTTGTTGCGCATCGCTGACCGTGTCAGGCGGCTTGACGTAATAGACCGGATTCGTACTCGCGCGAAATTGCGTGCCCTGATAAACCGCCGGTAAAAATCCCGCGCTCCAGTTTTTCGTACCGCCCAGCACTTCGCCGCCATCAGCCATCACGACATAGGTCGGCAGGTTCTGATTGGCTGTACCCAAGCCGTAAGTCGCCCACGCGCCTAAACTCGGCCTGCCCGCCAGTATCGAACCCGTATTCATCTGGCAAACGGAGCCTACGTGATTGAGGCCGTCCATCCAGCACGAACGAATGACGGCAAGGTCGTCGGCGTGTTCGGCAATGTTCGGCAGCCAGTCGCTCACCGGAATGCCGCTCTGCCCATAATTTTTGAATACGCGCTGGCTCGGCATAATCGTATTCGACGCCGTTCCCATCGCCGTGATCGGACGCCCAAACGACAACGGCATCGGCTGCCCCGCGAGCTTCAGCAATTCAGGTTTCGGATCGAACGTATCAAGGTGTGAAGGCCCACCTTCCAAAAATAACCAGATCACCGATTTCGCGCGCGGCGCGTGATGCGGCTTTTTCGCCGCAAGCGGATCGAGCTTGTTGCCATCGGCAGCCAGTCCGTCGGTGCCGAGAATGGATGACAACGCGAGCGCAGAAAGTCCGGCACTGGTTTGTTGCAAGAAGTGGCGGCGTTGCTGCAAGGCTTGCGTGACGTCGGCAGACGAAGGTTGCTGTTTCATAGCGTTTAGGGAGTTAACAATTCGTTTGGCGTAACAGGTTTGATACCTGAAAAGCGTTTGAAGTCACGGACATTGAAAGTCAAGAGATGCGTCAATCCATGAACCTGCATTGCGGCAGCAATGCGCGTGTCGTGAACTTGCACGCCAGAAACATTGTGTGCCGCAACCAGTATGCGCCAAAGCGGGTAAATCTCAGGAACGTCAGGAATGACGTTGACGATCACTTCGAGCCTGCTCAACTCAGCATTTGTTTCAGCCGGAGTGAAACCCAAGCCATTTTTGTCAAGCGGGCGCGTACACACATTCCAAAGTTCAGCCACGTTTTGCGGAAAGGTAAAGACCAGCGTCCCTTGTGCCAGCAGTTTCGCCAGCGCGCCAGATGCTTGCGGATGCATGGCGTGCGCTGGTTCGAGCAAGCGCAGCAGGATGTTGGTATCTAGCAACCACATAATCGTCACCTGCTTTCGTGTGCGTAAATGCTTTCGCGGCTGATTGCTTCATCAGTAAGCAACGGCGTATCCCGTTTAAGCCCGGCGATCCATTCATTTAACAACACGACCTTTTCTTGCGGTGAAAGTGGCGTGGGCGTAACTGCTTCAACTGGCGGCAACGGCTCGTTTACTTTGTCTTCAGCCAGCGTATGCAGATAAGCATCAAAAGGCATTTGTTGTAATGCCGCTTGTGATTCCAATTGCCGCAGCACTTCCGCTGTTTGCGGCGAAACCTGAATAGTCACAGTTCCAACACTCATAACCTTTACCTCCGCGCGCAGTCTGCCAAGCTCAATTAAGGTAAACAAACTCATTCGCATTCAACAGCGCGTGGCAAAAATCGGTCAACGCCGCCGGACGCGCACCTAACAACGTAGTCTGTCGTTGAATGAACTCACGCGCCGCTTGTCGTTCTTCGATAGCAGGCACGCGCGCCAACGCCAAGCGATAAGCCAACGTAACTTGCGCGTCTAAATCTTCGCCTGCCGCGCGTTGCACTCGTTCAGCGAAAGCCTGTGCCGCCGCCAAAATCGTTTTGTCGTTGAGCAGGTTTAACGCTTGTGGCGCAGTCGTTGTCACCGTTCGTCTGCCGCAGCTTTCGTGTGTGTCGGGCATATCAAAAGCCTGAAACAGCGGATAGCGCGAGTTGCGCCGCACGAAGGCATAAATGCTGCGGCGAGTTTTGTTGGCTTCGGTTTCTTTGCGGTTCCAGCCGCCGCGCACTTCCATCTCTTTGGGAATTTCGGGAAAGACCGAGGGGCCATACATTTGTTCGTTCAACGTACCGCTCACGCGCAATACGGCGTCACGGATTTCTTCGCCGCTCAAACGCGCGCGGCGGAAGCGCCAGAGCAGTTTGTTACCAGGATCAACCTGCGCGGCTTGTTCATTGAGTGCCGTTGATTGTTGATACGCATTCGACAGCATCATCAGCCGGTGCATTTTCTTGAGACTCCAACCTTGCTCGACAAAGGTCGCCGCGAGCCAATCCAACAA
>JANNUY010001151.1:0-2332 GCA_031414155.1 Acidobacteriota bacterium | reverse complement strand
AAGCCTTCTTCGAGAATCTTTGCGCCTTCGTTGATGAGCGCGTAAAGGCAGCGTTCAACGATTTCCTGCGCGCTGATTTCGCGGCGCGTGATGCCTGCTGCGGTGGCCGTTTGTTCGATCAATGCGGCGACTTCGGGGTCACGCGTAGCGCGGCGATTCTCATCGTATTTGTACCAGCCCGCGCCGGTCTTTTGTCCGTACCGACCGAGCGCATAGAGTTTGTCTACGACTAAAGGCTTGCGGCGACCAGGGATTTCGTGTTTGGCGTTTTCCTGACTCACTTTCACGCCAACATCAATGCCCGCCATATCGTCAACAGCAAGGATGCCCATCGCCATGCCCCAATCGGTGAGCGCCTTGTCTACGGCCTCGACCGCAGCGCCTTCTTCGACGAGGAAGTGAGCTTCGCGCATATATTGAAAAAACATCCGATTGCCGACGAAGCCGTGGCAATTGCCGACGAGTACGCCGACCTTTTTAACGAGCTTGCCCAACGCAAACGCCGTCGCAATCGCATCATCACTGGTTGCCTTGCCGCGCACGATTTCGAGCAAGCGCATTACATTAGCCGGACTGAAAAAGTGCAGACCGATAAAAGATGACGCGCGCGAAGTCGTCGCGGCGATTTCATCAATGTTCAGCGATGAGGTATTGCTGGCGAGCAACGCGCCCGGTTTTGCGCGCTTGTCTAACTCGGTAAAGATTTCTTTCTTGATCGCCATGTTTTCAAAGACGGCTTCGATGATGACGTCGGCGTTTTCAAAGCCGTCATAACTCAGCGTCGGCGTTATCAACGCCAACCGCTCGGCCATCGCTGCCTCGGTCAGTCGGCCTTTCTTGACGGTGTTGGAATAGTTTTTCGTGATCGTAGCGAGGCCGCGATCAAGCGCAGCTTGTTCAGTTTCTTTCAGCAACACCGGCACGCCTGCGTTGGCGAAATTCATCGCAATGCCGCCGCCCATCGTGCCCGCGCCGATAATCGCAGCCTGTTTGATGGCGATAGGTTTGGCGTCGGGCGAGAGGCCGGGAATCTTGGCGACTTCGCGTTCGGCGAAAAAAACGTGCATCAAAGCCTTAGCTTGATCTGAAAACAAACATTGCTCAAACAACTTGCGCTCGACTTGAACGCCTTCGTCGAAAGGCAATTTCGTTGCGGCTTCGACGGCATCAATCGCGACGAACGGTGCCGTCAAACCGCGCGCGGTTTTCTTTGCCGCTGCGCGCGCGGCTTCAAAGATTGGCGCGTTTGTCGTTTCATCGCCGAGCTTGTCATTGCGTTCGCGCGTCTTGGGATGAGCGGCATTGGCCGCGATTTTTTCGCGCAAGAACGCTGAAGCGCCCGCCAGCAAATCGCCTTCGATCAGTTGATCCACAATGCCTGACGTGAGCGCATCAGCGGCTTTAACCGGAGCGCCCGACACGCACATCTCAACGGCTTTGGCGACGCCCGCGAGGCGCGGCAAACGTTGCGTACCCGCCGCGCCAGGAATGATGCCGAGTTTGACTTCGGGTTGTCCGACTTGGGCGGCTTGGTCAATAACGCGATAGGCACAGGCCATCGCAATTTCGAGTCCGCCGCCAAAGGCCGAACCGTGCAACGCGGCGACAATTGGCTTAGGGGAATCTTCGAGCGTGAGCAAGAGCGGCAACAGGCTGCCTTCTTTCTTTTCGCCTGCGACGACTTTGCCAAATTCCTTGATGTCGGCTCCGGCAATAAACGTGCGTCCGCCGCCAATCAACACAATGCCTTTGACGGCTGGGTCAGCGTTGGCGCGTTCGACGCCAACGGCGATGCCTTCGGGCACGCCGGGACTGAGCGCATTGACGGGTGGGTTATTGATCGTGATGACGGCGATTTCTCCGTCGTTGGTATAAGTGACCAGTTCGTTCATTGGTTATGATTCCTTTTGCTTTCAAACTCGAATTGCTAAATAAAGTCGGCAGAAAAAAGCCAGCTTTAACCATCTTCAAAATGCCTCAGTCTGCGCGTCGGCGAGCGAGAAACATTCACCCCTCAAGCCTGACGCGGCGTACTCAAATATTCCCATCCGGCGGCTTTTGCCATCCGTCCCAGCAAAACGATTTGCCCGACGTGATAGGCCACATGCGCGAGCGCGCGCCCCAGTGCTGCGTCTGCCGTCATTGTTTGACCTTTGATGGTAATGGTTTTGGGCAAGTCGTTATCGCTCAATTCGGCCAATGCCGTTTCAAGTTGTGCCCAGCCCGCCTCCCAATAAGTTTCAACTTCTCCTCGCGTGTAATTCATCTCGGCGAATTCAGCCGAGCGATCACGCCAATCCTTTTCGCCATCCGTCGTTAGAAAGTCGGTGAA
>JANNUY010001150.1:0-2004 GCA_031414155.1 Acidobacteriota bacterium | reverse complement strand
GTGGGGACACGGCCCGACGCAAAAATACGGCGATGTAGATTTCGGCGTAGCCAACAATCGCAACCAGTTCGAGACTGAATTGAAATGGTTCGATCATCACGTCAAAGGCGTCAACAACGGCCTTGATAAACTGCCGCCGGTCGAGATTTTTTACATGGGCGCGAACGTCTGGCAGCACGAACAGGACTGGCCGATTCCGGGTACGAAGTTTACGCCGTGGTATCTGTCGAGCGGTGGCGCGGCGAATACGCCGGCGGGCAATGGCGGGTTGGGTGCGGCGTCACCAAGTGGCGCGGCGAGCGATCAATACAGCTATGATCCGAATGATCCGGTGATGACGTTGGGCGGCAACAATTGTTGCGGAACGCCTACGCTGGCGGGGCCGAAAGATCAGCGTCCGTTGAAAGACCGCAAAGACATCTTGGTTTTTACGAGCGAACCGATGGCTGCGCCGCTCGCCATTGCAGGGCCGGTAAAGATGAAACTTTTCGCCGCGACTGACGGCACCGACACCGATTGGGTCGTCAAGCTGATTGACGTAGCGCCCGACGGATTCGCCTTCAACATTTGCGAAGGCATCATCCGCGCGCGCTATCGCCAGGGCGTAGACAAACCGCAGTTGCTTAAACCCAACGAAGTTTACGAATACGAGATTGATCTGGTCGGGACGGCGAACGTCTTCCTGCCCGGCCATCGGCTGCGCGTAGACATCACCAGCAGCCACTTCCCGCAATTCGACCGCAATCCGAATACGGGCGAACCGTTCGGCACATCGGCGAAAGTGCGTGTGGCGAAACAAACAGTATTTCATTCAGGCCAACGCGCTTCACAGATTGTGCTGCCGGTTGTACCTGTGCCGAAAAAGCAAGGCTGAGAAACTGAGCTTGATTGCATAGAGAGGGCACAGTATGGAGTCTCTTAATTTATGGTTTTCAGAACACGGTGGAGCTATAACGATTTGCTTAATTACAGTTTTATTTTTTTTGACCGTTGATTTTACTGTGCATCTGGTTTTAAGGCGATTGCAGTCATCAAAAGCAACTCTGTTAGCGCTCAATTTCAGCTTAGGCATTTCAATGTGGCTAATTTCGACGGGGCTACAGTTTAGCTACTGCAATTGGGCACTTGAGCACAGTGAAATGACCTCTGCACCAGCGGCGTTGGAATTTTTTATCAGATTAGGAATTGCTGCATTCTTTATTTTTGTTACACCAATTTTATTGTGGGGATTTAGCCAAATGACTATGCGCATGCAATTCCTTCACTTCTTCTTACGTGAACCTGTCGTTTCAATCGCCATCAAAGGTGAAGAAAAGGCAGATACTGAGGTGATTCAAAATTAGCAAGGTTGCTCAATCTCACCAGCAAGTAACGGAGTAAACACAGAAACAATGTTGTTCGATTTCTCAATAAAGGCAGGTAACCAATGTCAACTCGTCGCAACTTCATTCAAATAATGTCGAGTCTTCCATTCGTTGGCGGACTTTTCACGACAGCTACTAACGCTATGACCAACACCGCAAGCATTGCAGGTCGCGATTATTTCAAAGAACTCGGCGTGAAGCCGTTCATCAACGCGGCTGGGACTTACACCGCGCTGACGGCTTCGCTGATGCATCCCGAAACGATGGAGGCGATCAATTACGCCTCGAAACATTTCGTTACGCTCAACGACTTGCACGACGCCGTAGGCAAACGCATCGCCTCACTTGTTCAAGCCGAAGCGGCAATGGTGACATCGGGCGCGGCGGCGGCGTTGACGCTGGCGACGGCGGCGTGCCTCACGGGCAAGTCGGCGGAACGCGCGCACCAATTGCCTGATTTGACGGGGATGAAAAGCGAAGTCTACATCCAAAAAACGCATCGCGTAGGTTACGACCACGCGATTCGCAATTGCGGCATCAAGCTGATCGAAATCGAAACCGCCGCCGAACTCGACAAAGCAATCAACGAAAAAACGGCGATGCTGTTTTTCCTGAACGACTCTGATCCGAAAGGCCTGAT
>JANNUY010001149.1:0-14327 GCA_031414155.1 Acidobacteriota bacterium | reverse complement strand
AAATTTTTATGGGGCTACGCCCCTGATGACGGTTGGGGGCGTAGCCCCTCTCGTTTTCAGAGATGCTACGGAAAGGCACAGCCTTTCCGCACATCACTGCGGCGCAGCCGCGAAAGCAAAAAGCCAAGCAGCGTTGTTGGTTTTGATGTTCGCGTTTTGTCTAAACGCTTTGGCTCAAACCTCCGCCGTCAAAGTTGATTCCGAAACCATCTCTGGCTTGGGCGCGCGCAACATCGGTTCCGCAGCGATGAGCGGACGCGTTGCGGCGATTGATGCCGTGTGGGAAGGCAAGCGCCTGACCGTTTATGCAGGTACGGCGAGCGGCGGCGTATGGAAGTCGGTGAATGGCGGGACGACGTTCAAGCCCGTATTCGACAAGCAGCCCGTTCAATCTATCGGCGCGGTGACGGTTGATCCGAAAAACCCGAAAGTCGTTTGGGTGGGCACGGGCGAGCCGTGGACGCGCAACAGCACGTCCGTTGGCGAGGGCGTATTCAAATCCGTTGACGGCGGCGAGAACTGGCAATTCGTCGGGCTGAAAGACACCGAACGCATTGCGAAAATTTTGGTAGACCCGACTGATACGAATACGGTTTACGTTTGCGCGCCGGGCAAGTTGTGGAGCGATAGCGACGAACGCGGTCTTTATAAAACCACTGACGGCGGCAAGACGTGGACGAAAGCGCTCAAGGGCGCAAATGGCTCGACAGGCTGTTCGATGGTGACGATGGATAAGCAAAACCCGAAAACGCTTTACGCCGGAATGTGGGACTTTCGCCGCAAGGGCTGGACGTTTCGTTCGGGCGGCGAAGGCGAAACCGCCTTCAGCGGCAGCGGCATGTTTAAGAGTACCGACGGCGGAGCGACGTGGACGGAATTGAAAGCGGACGCGACATCAGGCTTGCCGCCCAAGCCGTGGGGGCGCGTCGCTGTAGCGGTTGCACCATCCAAACCCAACGTCGTTTACGCCGCGATTGAAACCGTAATTCCGAAAGACGGGTTGTATCGTTCAGACGATGGCGGCAAGACGTGGCAATTGTTAGATCGCAGTCCGATGATGGTGACGCGACCGTTTTATTTTGCGAACCTGATTGTTGATCCGCTCGATGCAGACAAACTTTATAAAACCAGCTTCGGCCTCGTTGTGAGCAGCGACGGCGGCAAGACGTTCAGCGGCATCGGTGGCGGCGGTACGCACGGCGATCACCACGATCTGTGGATCAATCCGAACAACACAGATCACTTGATTGCGGGTGACGATGGCGGCTTGTGGTATTCGCAAGACGGCGGCAACAAGTGGGCGAAGGGCGAGAACCTGCCCGTGTCGCAGTTCTATCACGTCAGCGTAGACAACGACCGCCCCTATCACGTTTATGGCGGATTGCAGGACAACAGCAACTGGATTGGCGATTCGCAATATCCCGGCGGCATCACCAACCATCGCTGGGAAAACGTAGGCGGCGGCGATGGCTTCTGGGTATTCGCAGACCCCAGTGACCCTGATTACGTTTATGCCGAATCGCAGGGCGGATATATCAATCGCGTCAATCGCAAGACGCTCGAAGCGCGCGGCATTCAACCGTTGCCTCGTTATAAAGAAGGCAAGCTGCGTTACAACTGGAACACGCCGATTCATTTGAGCGCGACGCAAAAGGGTACGATTTATCTGGGCGCGCAATTTCTGTTTCGTTCGCGTGACCACGGCCAAATCTGGGAACGCATTTCACCCGACCTGACGACCAACGATCCCGAAAAACAAAAGCAGGAACAGTCGGGCGGCATTACGCCGGATAACTCGGCGGCTGAAATGCACACGACGATTTATGCCATTGCCGAGTCGCCGAAAAACGCCAACGTGATTTGGGCGGGTACGGATGACGGCAACCTGCAACTCACGCGCGACGGTGGCAAGACGTGGGCAAACGTTGTCGGCAACATTCAAGGCTTGCCGAAAAACGCCTGGGTTTCTTATCTCGATGCCAGCACGTATGACGAAGGCACGCTTTACGCGACTTTCGATTTGCACACGTTCGGCGACATGCGGCCTTACGTTTTTAAGACGACGGATTTCGGCAAGACGTGGACTTCGTTGATTCCTACTGACGCTTCGGTGCGCGGTTACGCTCACGTCGTCAAGCAAGACCTGGTCAATCAAGACTTGCTGTTTGTCGGTACGGAATTCGGTTTATGGATTTCGCTCGACGGCGGCAGGCAATGGGCGCAATACAAGGGCGGCGATTTTCCCAACGTCCCCGTGCGCGATTTGGTGATTCATCCGCGCGAGCATGATTTGGTAGTCGCTACGCACGGGCGCGGCATCTGGATCGTAGACGACATCACGCCGCTGCGCGCGCTCAAGCCTGAAGTGTTGGGGCAAGAGGCGGCGTTTGTCGCTTCGCGTCCGCAAGTGCAACGGCTTCCGGCTTCGGGCGGATGGATGAATGGCGACGCGGCTTTCGTCGGCGCGAATCCGACTGAAGATATGGTCATCACTTATTACCAACGCAAGCGGCACATCTTCGGCGATTTGAAAATCGAAGTGCTTGATGCCGCAGGCAAAGTGCTGGGCACGATTCCCAGCAGCAAGCGGCGCGGGTTGAACCGGGCGGTATGGGGCATGCGCATGCCGCCGCCGCAAGTGCCGCCTGCGGCTTCTTCGACCGGAGCCAGCGTCGGCCCGCGCCTGTTGCCCGGCACTTATACGGTGAAGATGACGAAAGATAAGCAGGTTTATACGACGCCGCTGCAAGTCGTCGCCGATCCGCGCGCCAAACACACGGCGGCTGACCGGCAAGCGCAATTCGATTTGGCGATGAAGCTGCACAGCCAACTGGCTGAAATGACTTACGCCGTCGAACGCATCAACGGCACACGCCTCAAGCTCGAAGAGCGTGCCGCCAAACTTGCTGAGACGGATGCGCTGCGCAAACAGCTACAAGCCGCCGCCGCGCAGGTTGACGAACTGCGCAAAAAGATCGTCGCCACCAAAGAAGGCGGTGCGATCACCGGCGAAGAGCGGTTGCGCGAATATCTGGCGGGTTTGTATTCCGAAGTTATTTATTACGAGGGGCGGCCTTCAGCAACGCAGGTCGAACGCGCCGATGCGTTGGCGCGTGAGTTGGGCGATGTGGTCAAAGCGTTCGATGATTGGACGGCGAAGGAATTGCCCAAGCTCAATACGGCGTTGGCGGCGAAACAAGCCGAAGCGGTGAAGCCGTTGACGCGGGCTGAGTGGGAAGCGGCAAACGCGAAGAAGTAAGGCTGAAATAAAACGCCAGACGTTTTGCATTCAACAGCGGCAACTTGTATTTGTGCAGGTTGCCGCTTCTTTTTTTACGGTATAGGCTTGCGTTCGTTCATCTCGGCGACCATCGCCGTCATCCACAAAGGGCAAAACGTTATGTTTCATCGGCACATTTTCACGAAGGCTTGTTTGATATTGGCCTTGATCGGACTCACCGCGTGGGCGCAGGAAAACCCTGTCACGGTCAGCGCCAAGCTCGAAGCCGCGCAGGTCAAGGCGGGCGGCAAGGCCAAGGCCCTCATCAGTCTCAAGCTCGAACCGAGTTGGCACGTATATTCGTTGACGCAAAAAGCGCCGCCGCGTGCGATGAAAATTGCGGTTGATGAATCGGGCGCATTCAAAGCCGATGGCGCTCCGCAAGCGCCGAAGCCGAAAGTGGCTTTCGATCCGAATTTTGAGATGAACACCGAGACCTATGAGAACACCGTGACGATCACCGTTCCGTTAAAGGTCGCCGCTGATGCCGCTGCGGGGGCGAACAAAGTCACAATCAATCTGACCTATCAGGCTTGCGATGAACATACGTGCTTGCCGCCCAAAAAAATGCCGCTGACGTTAGACGCTACGATTTTGGCGGCGGCGCTCACGCCCTCGCCTTCTCCGTCGGCGACGCAAATTGCGGCGGCCTCGCCTTCTGTTGCGGCAATGGCTACGCCCACAGCCTCTCCGAGCGCGACGATTGCGCCTGCTGTCGTAACTGCGCCGAATAACTCGACACCTTCAGCAGCAACGAATGGTGATTTGACGACCGATCTCAAAAGTCGCGGACTGTTCGGATATATCTGGTTTGCGTTGGGCGCGGGCTTGTTGGCGCTGTTGACGCCGTGCGTGTTCCCCATGATTCCGATCACGGTTTCAGTGTTCACGAAAAAAGAAGGCGGCACGCAAGCCAGTGCGTTGCGTGATGCGCTGATTTTTTGTTTGGGCATCATTTTCACTTACACCATTTTAGGGTTGGCGTTGGCGACGTTTGCGGGGCCGACGGGCTTGAATAAATTCGCGTCGAGTCCGTGGATGAATTTATTTCTGACCGCGCTGTTCGTTGTGTTCGGGTTGAATCTATTGGGGATGTTCGAGATTCGTTTGCCGTCGTCGCTGCTCACCAAAATGGATAAGCAATCGCAAGGCTCGACGATGTTGGCGACCGTCTTGATGGGCGTGACGTTCACGCTCACGTCGTTTACCTGTACGACAGCCTTTGTCGGTTCGGTATTGATTTACGCGACGCAGGGCGATTGGTTTTGGGCAGTGTTGGGCATGGCGGCGTTCGCTACGGCGTTTGCCGCGCCGTTTTTTTTGTTCGCGTTGTTCCCGCGCTTTCTGCAATCGCTGCCCAAATCGGGCGGTTGGATGAACAGCGTCAAAGTCGTGTTGGGCTTTCTCGAACTCGGTGCGGCCTTCAAATTCCTTTCCAACGTAGACCTCGTGTGGGGTTGGGAAACTATTTCGCGCAATCTCGTAATCGTCGCGTGGATCGGCCTCGCGTTGGCCGCCGCGTTTTATCTTTTCGGCAAGTTTCAACTGCCGCTTGATTCGCCCGTCAAGACCTTGAGCGTACCGCGTATGTTGAGCGGCGTGCTGTTTGTCGCGTTGAGCTTTCATTTGTTGACTGGCTTATTCGGCGCTCCGCTCGGCGAGTTGGATGCGTGGCTGCCGCCTGATTCGACCAGCGCGAAAGTTTATAACGCATTGCGAGGCGGTGGCGGTACGGCAACGACAGCCGCGAACCACCGTTGGATTGAAAGTTACGAGACCGCTGTCAGCAAAGCCAAAGCTGAAAACAAGCCGGTGTTTTTGAACTTCACGGGCGTGACGTGTACGAATTGCCGCTGGATGGAAAAAAACATGTTCCCCGACCCCGCCGTGCAAAAAGAGTTGGACAAGTTCGTTCTAGCAGAGCTTTTCACCGACCGTGAAACGCCGGAACACGAAGCCGCCGACATCAAGAACGCTGAGTTCATGGCGAAACAATTCAACACCGTCGCGCTGCCGCTTTACGTCGTCATTACGCCCGACGGGCAAACGCTGGCGCGCTTTCCCGGCTCGACGCGCGACCGGCAGGAGTTCGTACAGTTTTTGCAAAACGGCGCGAACAAATTCAATCAACAGGTGGCAAGCCGCTAAAGACTTTCCCACAAAGCCACTCCAAGAAAACATTTTTCTCTTAACGATTTGGAGGTCTAATGAAACTTTCTCTCGAACGCCGCCGCGTTCTTTTTCTATCAGCCTTGCTCGTTGTCGGCCTTACCTCACGGTGGTTTGGCTGGCCCTCAGCGAATGTGGCAGCGCAAGGGAGCCATAAACACGAGTCTGAATTCGTTCCCATCAGAGCGGACGGCGGCGATTACATCATCAGTGAACGGAACGGTCAGCGCGTTTGTCAGGAAGCCACGGCGGCTGAATCCATACGAATGCGGGCGGGGCGGATGCAGGCGGAGAGCACAACCGAAGAAATGCACGTGATTTATGCGGGGCATAGCCCGTCGAATCTGACTGAGCAAACGCAAACCGGCTTGCGCATTACGCTGCGCGCGACGGCACAACTCGATAACTTTCCCGAAGCGAAAGCGGCTTTTATTCGCGCCGCGCAAAACTGGGAAGCGCAAATTCTTTCGCCGATTTCCATCGTCCTTGACGTAGATTTCGGGACGACTTTTTTCGGCGAAAACTATTCCAACAACAACATCATTGGCCAGACTTCCTCGCAAAGCATCGGCAGCCGCACGGGTTACGCAAGTATCCGAGCGGCGCTCGTGGCAGGAGCTTCGAGCGCGACGGAAACAGGGTTGTTAAATGCTTTGCCGGCGGGGCCGTTGCCCAGCGATCAAGGCGACCTGACTGCGATCTTTTCGTCATCGCCGGTCTTTCGGGCGCTGGGCTTGATTAACGCGACTGCCAACCCTGATACCGAACTAGCGACCTTGGGGCCGTTGCCACGCATTGGTTTCAATTCTGCTTTCCCTTTCGATTTCGATCCGACCGACGGCATCAGTTTTAATCGCATTGATTTTGACGGCACGGCGACGCACGAGATCGGTCACGCGCTCGGTTTCAGTTCATTCGTAGGGGAAAAAGAACAAAGTCCGACGGTGGCGGCGCGGGTTACCCTGCTCGACCTTTTCCGCTTTCGCCCCGGCGTGACGCTGGGCACATTTTCTACTGCCCAGCGCATTCTGGCTTCGGGCGGCGCGCAGATTTTTTTTGCGGGCGGCTCTGAATTGGGATTCTCAACCGGTAAGCCTGATGGCACCGGCGGCGATGGTGAGCAAGCCAGCCACTGGAAAGCGGATGAGCAGACCGGCGTTTATATCGGCGTGATGGATCCCACTGCTGCGCGCGGCCAGCGCGAACAGATCACGCAAAATGATTTGCATGCATTCGACACCATTGGCTATCGCGTGCGTAGCGCACAGCCGCAGATTGATGCAGCGCCCCGTCCGCTCGATTTCGCTGACGTCGCGCTCAACACGACGGTCGAGCGCACGCTGGCCGTATTCAATACCGGCGGCCAGTCGCTGCAAGTGTCAAACCTCACGATCAGCAACGCGCAATTCAGACTCGTCTCACCGGGCACAGCATTCAACATTGCTGCCAACTCACAACAAAACGTCGTGTTGCGTTTCACGCCGACGGCGAATGGCGCGCAAACGGCTACGCTCACGTTGGCGAGCAATGACCCGAATCGGCCTACGCTCGTCGTGCCGTTGAGCGGTTTCGGCGGCTTGCAACCGACGGTGGCGCTCACGTCGGGGGCGGCGCAAAACGGTTCGATAGCCGCCCCGCCCACCGTGAATGATTGTTCGCTTGATGCGACGCAATACACGATTCAGGTTCCGTCGGGAGCGACGCAATTGCGCATCGCGCTGACCGGCAATCAGGACGTGGATTTATACGCGCGCTTCAATCAGCGCGTCTCTGGAGTTTCGCCGAACTATACCGGCGATCACGTTTCTGATTCGCCCAATAGCAGCGAAAGCATAACGGTTACGTCCGGCAGTTCGCCCGCGTTGCGCGCGGGAACTTATTTCGTAGGCGTTGCGAATTGCGGGCCAGGCGCGGCGTCTTACACCGTCACGGCGACGGTGACGGGCGGCGCTAATGCACTGGCTGCCGTATCCGCCGCCAGTTATCGCGGCACTGAATTGACGAGCGAATCCATCGCCAGCGCCTTCGGACAGAACTTGGCGACGGCGACCGCCAAAGCGTCTACCTCTCCGTTGCCGACCACGCTGGCGGGCACGACGGTCAGAGTGCGTGACAGCGCCGGGACTGAGCGTTTAGCTCCGCTGTTTTTTGTTTCATCTGAGCAAATCAATTTTTTGGTGCCAGCAGGGACGGCGCTCGGAACGGCGACGCTGACCGTGGCTAACAGCAGCGGTACGCTGTCAGAAGGTACGATCAACATCGTCACGCTTGTGCCCGGTTTATTCGCCGCCAATGCCAATGGGCAGGGCGTTGCCGCTGCTGATGCGTTGCGCGTGCTGGCCAATAACAGCCAGCGTTTTGAATCAGTCGCGCGCTTTGATACGGCGACGAGTCGCTTCGTGACAGTGCCGATAGACTTAGGGCCGATCGGTGAACAGGTCTTCCTGGTGCTTTATGGAACCGGCTTGCGCAACCGCAGCGTGCTAAATGCCGTGACAGCGCAGGTCGGCGGCACGTCAGCCCCGGTGCAATACGCGGGCGCGCAAGGCAGCCTGGTCGGACTAGATCAGGTAAACGTGTCGTTACCCAGAACCTTGATCGGACGCGGCGAGGTGGATGTCGTCGTGATGCTCGATGGCAAGACGACGAATACTGTCCGTGTGAATATCAAGTGAAAAGTTGCAGGGCAGGATTAAATCCTGCCCTGCAACTTGTTGAAGGATTATCACCAATGAGAGCTAATCTTTTTTTCGTAATTGGCTTGCTGGTTGGCGCGGCAGTGAACAGTTATGCGCAAGCCGACGGTTTTACCGGCCTAGGTCGCTATCGCATCGAAAGCGTAGCTTCGAGCAAAGCGCTTGACGTTAAACTCGACGACAAGCGCACGGTGCAGCAATGGGCAAGTTCAGGCGCAGCCAATCAACAATGGGACGTAGAAGACGCCCGCGACGGATTCTTTTACCTGCGTTCGGTCGAAGCCAACAAGGTGTTGGATTTCGCCGAAAACCGCGTGCGTGACGGCATCGCTTTGATCGTCGCTGACCGCCGCGACAGCGATAACCAGAAGTGGAAGATTGCCGACACGGGCAATCGGCAATTCACGTTAATGTCGAAGTCGGGCAAGGCCGCCGACCTTCCCGCCGCGCGCCGCAACGAAGACGGCGTGCAATTGCAAACGCAAGGGCTGCACGGATTAGAAAACCAACGCTTCCGTTTCATTCGTCTCGGCGATTTACCGCTGGTGGGTGCGCGTCCGCGTGAACGTGGGCCAGTGGCGACGACGCCTGCGAACCCAGTGAGTAATGACCCGAAGCTGCGTTATAGCGGGCCGGGGCGTTACGCGCTTCAGTTCGTACACAGCGGAAAGAATCTCGATTTAGAAATGACCACTTTTGAGCGGGTGCATCAATGGACGACGCACCTGCAACGCAATCAACAGTGGGACATCGAAGACGCGGGCGGGGGATGGGTTTACGTTCGCTCGGCAGAAAACGGCAAGGCGCTGGAAGTGATGGATCGTCGTCCGATAGATGGCACAGCGGTCAAAGCCATGCCGTGGCGCAACACCGATGAACAGAAATGGCGCATCAACGATCTGGGCAAGGGCGAATTCAATATCGTTTCCAAACAGGGGCGGGCGATTGATTTGCACGGCTTCTCAAAAGATGACGGCGTAGCCATTCAAGTTTGGCAAGACAGTCGCGCCGAAAACCAACGCTTTCGTTTCACTCGCTTGGAAATGACGCTGGCTTCGAGCGGACGCATTCGCGGCGGCGGCGCGCCACCTGTGCAACCGACGCCGCCACCACAGCCAGTGGAAGAAGATTATTCCTCAGGCAGCGTCATCTGGCGCGGTCGCGTCAACCGCGAAATTCTGCTCGACTTGCGCAACGGTCAATTCACCGAACGCACCGTCGTCGGGCAATCGTTCAACAACGGACGCATTCTCAAATCGTCAGGCCGCATGCCCTTGCGTACGATGGACGTGCGCCTCCGCAATATCAAAAAGATGAAAGGGACGGTCGAACTGGCTGAAGCGCCTTCCGCCGCGAACAACTTCACGGCGGTCATTCGCATTCGCAACAACGAAAAAGATTCGGCAGATTACGAGTTTGAAGTGAGTTGGTAACATTAACCGTTCGCATCTTGCCAGACTGAAGGTCGTTTGCTATCCTCTCGCGCTTGTTACGCAGCAAATAATTGTAAATTGATTAAAGTTATCGTCTGACAGAGGAGAAAATTTCCGTAATGGCTTTAGCAAAGGAAACCACGGCTGGCATCATTGACCAGTTCAAGCAAAAAGAGGGCGACACGGGTTCGCCGGAAGTGCAGGTCGCGCTGTTGACCAAGCGCATCAATGAATTGACCGATCATTTCAAAACCCATAAGAAAGATAATCACTCGCGTCGCGGACTGTTAAAAATGGTCAGTTCGCGTCGCAGTTTGTTGGATTATTTGAAAAAGTGCGACATCAACCGCTATCACGATTTGATTGCCCGGTTGGGTCTGCGCAAGTAAGCAAGCAGTTAAATTTGACGGCGTCTCCTTCCCAACCGAACGAGACGCCGTTTCTGTTGTGTGCCGAACGTGACGGCGTTTGTATTTTTTCTGTTGCACACTTGGAAAGTCCGCATCGGCGACTGCATCCCGCTCTTATCAGTCGCCCCCTTCTGAAATTACGGCTTTCCCTTGAAGTGTCGTCAGCGACCTTCCAACGCCAACTCATCACGCAAGCCGCGCCCTTTTGAGCGCCTACGTGCATAAGATTTTCACCAGTTCAATCCGAACCTTAGTAGAAACGGGCTACGTCACGCAGCATGCGTGCGCGTGGCCTTTATTGTTTGCCAGTTGTCGGTTGTCAGTTGTCAGTTGTTTTCAGTCTATTTAACCAAGATAGAAACCACTGGCCACTAGCCACTAGCCACTAACAACTGGCTTGTCGTTGAGAGGAGATAAATAAAAATGTTTTTGAAACAATCTATTAACTTAGGTGGTCGTGAGATCACCATGGAAACCGGACGCATCGCCAAACAGGCTGACGGCGCGGTGCTGATCAGTTGCGGCGAGACGGTTATTCTGGTTTCAGCCGTGTCGGCACGCAAAGCCAAAGACGGCCAATCGTTTTTCCCCCTGACTGTTGATTACCGCGAATATGGTTACGCCTCAGGCCGCATCCCCGGCGGATATTTCAAACGCGAAGGCCGTCCGACCGAACGCGAAATTCTCATCTGCCGTTTGACCGACCGCCCGCTGCGTCCCTTGTTTCCCGAAGGCTATCTGCACGAAACGCAAATCATTTCGATGGTGATGTCGGCGGATAAGGAAAACGATCCCGACGTACTTTCGATCACGGGCGCTTCGGCGGCGCTTTATCTGTCTGACATTCCGTTTCACACGCCGATTGCGGGCGTGCGCGTCGGCTTGGTCGAAGGCAAATACGTCGTTAATCCGTCGTATGAAGAGCAACGCGCTTCGGCGCTCAACCTGATTCTGGCGGGCAGCGAAGAGGCCATCGTAATGGTCGAAGCCGGTGCGAAAGAAGTCAGCGAACAAGTAATGGTCGAAGCCCTGCTGTTCGGTCACAACGAAATCAAGAAGCTGTGCCAGTTGCAACGCGCGATGGGCGAAAAGCTCGGCATCAAGAAACGCGAGTTCCTCACGCCCGCTATCAACGAAGAGGTGTTGGGCGAGATCGCTGCGAAATACACCGACTCGCTGCGCGATGCGTTGGACGTGACGAAACACGGCAAGATCGAAAGCTATGCCAAGATCGCCGAACTCCACACTGAGTGCGAAGCCGGGTATCCCGCCGAAGAACCTGCCAAACGCAAAGAAGCGGGCAAGCTTTTCGATACATTGAAAGAGCGCATCTTCCGCGACGATATTCTGAATAATCGCCGCCGTCCCGATGGCCGCAAGTTTAGCGAGGTTCGCCCGATCACGATTGAGACGACGGTGTTGCCGCGTCCACACGGCTCGGCGTTGTTCACGCGCGGCGAAACGCAAGCGATGGTCACGGCGACGTTGGGCACTTCGCAAGATGTGCAATATCTAGACAGCATCGAGTTCAGCGAAATCAAACGCCGCTTCATTTTGAATTACAACTTTCCGCCCTTCTCGGTCGGTGAAACCGGACGCACCGGCAGTCCTGGTCGCCGCGAAATCGGCCACGGCGCATTGGCGCATCGCGCGCTCGAAGCCGTTATGCCCGACGACGCCGATTGGCCTTATGTCGTGCGTGTCGTGTCTGACATCACCGAATCAAACGGTTCGTCTTCGATGGCGACGGTGTGCGGCGGCGCGTTGGCGATGATGGACGCGGGCGTTCCGCTCAAGGCTCCGGTGGCGGGCGTAGCGATGGGACTCGTGATGGAAGGCGGCAAATACGCCGTGCTTACTGACATCGCGGGCGCTGAAGATCATTACGGCGACATGGATTTCAAAGTCGCAGGTACGCGCGAAGGCATCACCGCCTTGCAGATGGACATCAAGATCACCGGCCTCAATGCCGCGATTCTTTCTGAAGCCTTGGATCAAGCGAAAAAAGGCCGCATGCACATCCTCGACAAGATGGATGAAATCTTGCCCGCAGCGCGCCCTGAAATCAGCAAGTATGCGCCGCGCATCATCACGTTGATGATTCCGACCGACAAGATTCGTGATCTTATCGGGCCGGGCGGCAAAATCATTCGCGGCATCGTTGAACAGACGGGCGCGAAAATTGATGTCGAAGACAGCGGTCGCGTGAGCATCGCTACGGCAGATGGCGCAGCAGGCGCGATGGCCTTGCAAATGGTCAAAGACATCACCGCCGAAGCCGAACCGGGTACGACCTATCTAGGTACGGTGACGCGCATCGTGGATTTCGGTGCATTCATCGAAATCTTCCCCGGTACGGAAGGCTTATTGCACGTCAGCGAAATCGCGCCCTATCGCGTTCACGAAGTGCGCGACGAACTGAGCGAAGGCCAGCAAGTCCTCGTCAAATGCCTCGGCGTCGAAGGCAACAAAATCCGTCTGAGCAAAAAAGCCCTGATGGAAGGCGGCGAAGGTGGCGGTGAAGGCGGCGGCGGTGAAGAAGGTGGCGACGACGCAGGCAATCGTGCTGAAGGCGGCGGCTATCGTGATCGTGACGGCGGACGCCGTGGCGGCGGAGGCAGCGGCGGAGGCGGCGGACGTGATCGTCGTCCTCCTAGTGGCGGTGGCGGACGCGGTCGGCGCTAAACGCTGAACCACAAACCAATCAAATAAAAAGCGCGACGAAACTATCATGGTTTCGTCGCGCTTTTTTAGTTGAAGGCGCGAAAGCTTTGCCTTTGGTTGATGCGCCTGAGAACGGACGTTCGAACTCTGATGAGCCTACCAGCCCGTTCAGGCACGGTTGATTTTCGGAAGCAGTCACCTGCCTCACTGGACGACGCTCTGGACTCCTTGTGTACGCTCGACGCAATCCCTTGCGCCGACTCTGACGATAAGGAGTACTCGCAGACACTACAACACGAAAGCCGATATTGTTGTTGATGTCGCCGGGTTCGTTCCTATTACGATTGGCTGAGCGGCAGTTCCTTCCATTGTTGTTCCACGAACCGCCCCGCAGCGCCCGGAAGTGGCGTCCCCCATTTTCAACGGCTGGCAAACACCAGCGCGCTGAAAACCTTGCAACGGAGTTGCCACGTATCGCCGTGTTCCAGATGGGCGATCCAACTCCGCAAAGCCTGAGTAATTTCATCCATTTTGAGCAAGCCGCGCTGAAAGCCCGTTTGCAACTTGCGCAAGCGCACGCGCGCACGCCGCATGTTGTCGGCGCGCACGCGCGTGCGTTCGGGCAAGACGCGAAGGCCCACGAAACTGCCTCCGTGGCGCGTGTCGAACAATTGGCTTTTGATCGGATGAATGCGCAAACGCAGCGTCGCCAAATGTTGTTCCAGCCTGACGCGCGCCTCTGCCAGTTGTCGGTGGTCATCGCCGAACAAAGCGAAATCGTCCACGTAACGCACATACTTTTCGAGCTGTAGTTGCTCTTTCACAAAATGGTCGAAGCTATTGAGATAGAGGTTGGCAAAAAACTGGCTGGTCAAATTGCCAATCGGCAAACCGCGTCGCCGTTCGGTGGGCGTGAACAAGTCATCGCCAGCAAAGAATTCGTTCATCTCTGCTTGCGGGTTGCTCGCATCAATGATCGTGTCAATCAGCCACAGCGTGTCAGGGCATTTCAGCTTACGCCGCAAAAGGGTTTTGAGTATTTCGTGGTCAATGCTGGGGAAGTATTGGCGAATGTCGCATTGCAAAACATAACGGCTCGAACGCGCGAACCCGGTGAAACGCCGCAACGCGCGATGCGAGCCGTAACCCACGCGGTTCGCGTAACTGTCCGCAATAAACGTTCGCTCAAAAATCGGCGCGATCACGTTGCATAAAGCATGGTGGACGACGCGATCACGATAGGGCGCGGCTGAAATCAGGCGGCGTTTGGGCTGCACAATCTCGAAGGTTTTATAAGCGCCGGGCTGATAGGTGCGGGTCTGCAATTCGGTTAGCAACCGCGTCAATTCGTCGGCGAGGTCGTAATTGAAAGCTAGCACATTGTCGCGGTAACGCTTGCCGCTTTGGGCGGCATGCGCTGCCGTCAACAGGTTTTCGCTCTCAATGATCTGCGGCCACAAGTTGCCGTGTCGTTTCATATTCTTTGGGTAATTACTCAGCAAGTACCGTGTCCGTAGCCCGCCCGTAAGCGAGGGCTACCTTGACGGTGCGTACCGGTGTGCCGAAGGGCGCGTTCCCCTTTGCCGGCAACCTGCCCAAGGGGGCGACGGGGGCCATCTGTCAGTTCGACAAGGCAACGAACGACCAGGGGAAGCTCACCGGCGTGGAGCACGGG